>CAZYDC010000007.1:0-22915 GCA_964646065.1 uncultured Planctomycetaceae bacterium
GTGCTCACCGTGAAACCCTTGTCCGCCCGCCGCAGCACTTCACTAGCGATGTTGGAAATGCTGGTTCATCTGGAGTCTCAGGATCTGATGAAACATTACGTTACATTTGAAGTGACCTTTGACGATAAGTTGATAGCGACAATCGCCCCTGCCGCTCTTCCGAAGAATTGGCGAAGATCTCCTCCTCCCGTCGCGGCTCAACAGATCGGCGATGATTGGATTGCCGGCGCCGCATCGGCCATCCTGCGGGTGCCTAGCGTGATTGTGCCAACAGAGTGGAATTACGTGCTCAACCCTGCCCATCCGGATTATGCTAAAATCGCGATCGGGCCGGAGCACCCCGTTAAGTTTGATCCGCGTTTAATCAAATGACGGAAAGAAAACTTGATTGTACGTGGGCATACGTACGGACCCGAGGGGCGGGGTATGGGGGCTGGGGAGGTTCGCAGGCCACATCGCAAGCCGATGATCCTCCCGGTGCTGGTCAAAAATCGTTCTCACGGTCCTTTCTCGCTCTATCCAGAAGGCAAAGACCGGCTTTCGCCCGGCGCGAAACGGTTCAATTTGCGGCCTTTGACGTGGCGAACGCAGAATATGCTCGACTATTCCCACAACCGTATCAGGGCCGCTTTGGGGGTCGTGATGCGGTTGTAGACCTTGTCCGCCTCGGCGGCGGACGGGAATTCCAGGCGGATGTTTCGCTTCCGCAGGAAGTCCTGGGCGTCGGGGCCGAGGACCACTTTGTCGCGGCTCTTGGCGGCGACGACGAGCACGTTGGGGTTTCCCTTGCAGACCTTTTGTAGTTCCTTGGCGCAGACGATGTCGGCGTGGTTGCAGCCGAGCTTGGCGAGCATTTTGCCCCGCTTCTTGACCGTGCCGTTGGCGCGGATGATGACGTCCTCGCGGAATATCTGGCCGCCGATCTTGACCAGGCCCGGGCCCAGGCAGGAAATGAGCGGGTACTCGGCCACCGGCGGGGCGAGCTTGAACGGGTTGCGACCCAGCGACTGCTGCGCCAGCGCCACCGCGCCGAGCACGACGGCGTCGTCGCCCAATTCGGAGGCCTGGATCTTGATCTTGGCCATCTTGGCCAGCAGCGGGTCCTCGTCCACGATCCGCCGCACGATGGGCAGCACGAAGAATCCGCACGCCTCGATCACTCCGCCGCCCAGGATAATCACTTCCGGGTCCAGCACGTGGCGGAGGTTCAGGCAGGCCAGCCCCAGCACTTCCGACGCACGCGACATGACCTCGCACACCAGCGGGTCCTTCTTGTGCAGCGCCTCCTGGAGCACGCTGCTCTTGATGACCTTGGGGTGTCGCCCGACCAGGTCGGCCAGGATGGTCTTCCGCCCCGCGTCCAGGCCCGCGCGAAGGTCGCGCTCGATCGCGGTGCGGCTGGCCATCGCTTCCAGGCAGCCCCGCAGGCCGCACCCGCAGCGCGGGCCGTCGATGTGCATAATCATGTGGCCGATTTCCGCGGCCGTGCCGCCCTGTCCGATGAGCAGGCGGCCCTGGTGGATGATCCCACCGCCGATGCCCGTGCCGATGAACATTCCCACGGCGCTGCGGGCCTGGCGGGCGGCGCCCAGCCATTTCTCGCCCAGCGTTCCGAGGTTCACGTCGTTGCCCAGCACGGCAGGAACGTGGAATTCCTTCTTGAGCGGGGCGACCAGGTTCACGCCCGAGATGTTCAGGTTCGGCGCGAAGACCACTTCCTCCTGGTCCGGGCCTACAATGCCGGGCACGGCCAGGCCGATCGCGGCGACCTGGCGGATCGACGCGTCGCCGGACTCCAGCAGGTTTCGGATCGCCTCGACCACCGCGCCGACGATTTCCTTCGGGCTGCACTGGCGGGGGGTGGGCGTTCGCTCCCTGGCGATGACCGCTCCGCGCGGCGTGGTCAGGGCGGCCAGGATCTTGGTTCCCCCAACGTCGACGCCCACGTATAGCTGCTCTTTATGATGTGCCATGCTTGACCCATTCCTTTCTGCCGAACGGCTTGGGCATCCCATCCGTGAGACGCCTTCAACACGGCATGGCGCCGGATCGCAGCGCCGACTCACAAAATACCATCGTGCAGGCCCGCAATGCCAGTGCTTCCGCGTCAGTTTTTGATTAATCTCTCAAAATGTTTCCTGGTCCGCCCCTTGCCCAGCGACTTCCACATCCGCCCGGCCAGGTCCAGGGCCTGTTCTCGCCGGCGATGGAGGTCGTCCAACTGCGCCTGCACCGCTTGCCGGCCTTTGGGCGAACCGGCCGCCGCCTTCTGGGGCAGCCAATCCTTATATACGTAGTAATCGTGAACCTGCCCCAGCAGGTCCTGGAATTCCGTCAACTCTTCGATCATGCCCCGCAGCCGCGTGCCGTAAAAGCCGCGGAAGAAATCGGCCAGGTAACGCAGGTTCTTGCAATCGATCCTCAACTGATGCTGCTGCTTCGGGGAAAGCTTGGCCAGCCGCCGGCCATGAGAGAAGAATTCCGCCAGATACCGCTGCAAGGCCTTTGTGACCTCGCGCGAGGCCCCTTGCCGCCCGCGCCGGCCGCCCGCGCCGGCAGCGAGGAACCGCCCCAGCCTCGTCTTGAGCCGCTCGTACTCCGCGCCCGCGAACGCCGCCATCACCTGGCGGTACTGCTCGCGACGGGCGCGGCGCTGCGCGTTCCGGACCGTCACCAGCACCCGCCTGCCGGCGGGCGGCGCCTGATCGAGGCGTTCTTGCACGTAGGCCAGGAACGCGTCGGAATCCCGCACGTCCCCCAGCCGCCGTCCCAGGTTGGCGATCTTCTTGCCGATCGGCCTGATCGCGCTGCCCAGGTCTTTGTCGAACGCGTGGATGAGCACCAACATGCGGCGGATCGCCACGCGCATTTCGTGGACGTATTCAGGGTCATCCGCGTAACCCAGTCCGTATTCGCGGCTGGCCAACTGCTCGAACTGCCGCCCGAGCATCGCGCGGGCCGCCTGGCGCATCGGTTGGCGCGGGCGGACCAGGTCGGTGTTGGGGGCCTTGTCGCGCACCACCACGATTTGCCGGATCGGCCGCGGTGACAGGCGATTCCACAGGTCGGCCTTGGCCAGGGCGAACCGGCCGTTTTCGACGGCGCTGGCAGAATCGGCCAGGTAAATCGTCACCGCCTTTCCGTCGTCGACGATGGCCCGAATCCGCGTGTCCTGCTTGCGGCAGTGGTCCAGCCCGTCCGCGATGCGAAGGATCGCCCCCAGCCTCGCGGCCAATTCCAGTCGCGGGTTTTTCTTTTCGGCCAGGTGGGAAAGGAACGATTTCACGTCGCTCCGCTTGGAGTGCAGCGCCACCGCCTGGGCCATCAGGGGCTTCCATCCGCGAGGGACGAAGGGGATGGGCGTCTTCCGCAGCCGCGCGGCGCCGGAAAGGTCGTGGCCCTTCTTGCCCTCCGCCTCGGCGACGTCGTGCAGCAGTCCGGTCATTTCCACCAGGGGGCGGCAGGTCTTGGTCAGGCCGTGCAGGTGGGGCAGGTCGCGGTAAATCCTGGCGCACAGGTCGGCCACGTGCTCGGCGTGCCCGCGGTCCATGTCGAACCGCTCGTAAAATTCCTGCATCTGCTCCCGGATGTCGCGTTTGGAGGGCATAATAGGTATCCTATTCAATCATAAGCCATTCTGCGGTAATATGCATGTTAAGAAAGGCGGCACGTAGCATGGGCATCTTGCCCATGTCATGTGTGTTGTTGTATTCTGAATTCGACAGCGAAGACATGGGCGAGACGCTCATGGGACTCACGGGCAAGATGCCCGTGCTACGATTCGGAGCCTAAGAAAGGCGTGAGACTCTTGGACAAGGCGCATCCGCTGGTGATCGTGGTAGGCATGGCCGGCGCCGGCAAGTCGGCGATATCCGCCTACCTGCGCGAACTGGGATGGAACCTGGTGTATTTCGGCGGCGTGACGCTGGCGGAACTGGACGCTCGCGGACTGGAGCACACGCCCGCCAACGAAAAGGCGATGCGCGAAGAGTTGCGACAAAAACACGGTAAAGACGCCTATGCCAAATGCTGCCTGCCGAGGATTCAGGATTTCCTTCGCCAGGGCCCGACGGTGATCGACGGGCTGTATTCCTGGGCCGAGTACCTGTTCCTCAAGAAGAACGTCCGGGGGCCGATGTACGTGTGGGCGGCCTTCACGACCCGCTCGGTGCGGTACGCGAGGCTGGCGGCCCGCCCGGTTCGGCCGCTGACGCCCGAGCAGGCCCTGGCCAGGGACATCGCCGAAATCGAGAACCTGGACAAGGGCGGGCCCATCGCCCTGGCCGACTTCACCCTCCTCAACGACTCCGGCGAACAGGACCTTCGCGAGTCCATCGACCTGATTCTGCGCCAACATATATGTGAGAACCCATGAAAGATGAATCCCCCAAACTCTTGACCATCGCCCAGGCATCCGCTCGGCGCAAGGTAAGTCGCCAGCGAATCTATCAGATGATCCAGGAAGGCCGATTGCACCCGGACCCCGCCGCCCGCAAGCGAGGGCGGACCCTGATCGCCCGGGCCGAGCTCGACGCGTACAAAAAGGCAAAGCCCGGCCCCAAAGTAATGGAGCATCTCAGAATTCGTTGAACTTTCCCTTGATTCGCGAACGCGGTGCGCGTATCCTTAACCTGGATAACTGATATCCAGGTTATCCACGTATATGGAAATCAACCGCACAACGGATTACGCGATTCGCGTGGTGATGGACCTCGCCCTCCAGGGGCGGGACCGGCGCGTCACATCCGCCGATATCGCGCGCCGCCAGGAAATCCCCCGCGACTACATTTCCAAGGTCCTGGTAACCCTGTCTCGGGCCCGGATCGTCGCCACGCTTCCGGGGCGGGGCGGCGGAGTGCAATTGCTGCGCCCGCCCGCGAGCCTGAGCGTCCTGGAGGTGCTCGAAGCGGTCGAAGGGCCGCTCACGCTCAACCGCTGCCTGGCCCGCAAGGGCGAATGCCCCCGCGACCGCTCCTGCGCCGTGCATGACTTCTGGGCACGCACGCAGAAGGGGTTGGCGCAAATGCTCCAGGCCGCCACCATCGCCGGACTGCTGTCGCGGACCCGCGGACACGGAAAGAACACGACCCAAGCCTCTGGGAAAACCGCCGCTCGAAGGCGCTAGGAACCCGTAGCATGGCCATCTTGGCCATGAGTCTAATGGGCGTCTCGCCCATGTCTTTGCGGTCGCCGATGTCTTTGTTGTGCCGATGAATAAACAGAAGAGAAGAAACAAAAGACACGGGCAAGATGCCCGTGAGACTCATGGGCGAGACGCCCATGCTACTATCTGAGATAGGAGAACCGTCCATGGACATATCGATGCTTTCCAGAATCCAGTTCGCCCTGACCGTCGGGTTTCACTTTCTGTTTCCGCCGATCACGATCGGACTGGCGTGGCTGCTGGTGGCGATCGAGGGCCTGGGCTGGCGGCGCGACAGCGAAGTGTATCGGCGGGCGGGGCGGTTCTTCGGCAAGCTGCTGGCCCTGACGTTCGCGGTGGGCGTGGCCACCGGCATCGTGATGGAGTTCCAGTTCGGCACCAACTGGGCCAGGTACTCGAAGTTCGTCGGCGATATTTTCGGGGCGCCGCTGGCGGCCGAGGGGGTGCTGGCGTTCTTCCTGGAGTCCACGTTCCTGGGCGTTTACCTGTTCGGGCGGAACCGCATTTCCAAGGGCTGGCACTGGTTCTCGATCCTGATGGTCGCGGTCGGTTCGACCTTGTCCGCCTTCTGGATCATCGTGGCCAATTCCTGGATGCAGACGCCTGCGGGATACACGATGAACCCCGTGCTGCACCGCGCGGAGCTGACCGACTTCTGGGCGGCCGTGTTCAACCCGTCCATGCTGCTGCGATATTGCCACACGGTCATGGCCGCGATCGTCACCGGGTCGTTCTTCCTTGCCGGGGCGGCGGCGTATATTCTCCTGCGGGCGGGCAAGTCCTCGCCGGCGGGCGGCGCGGACGCTGCGCGGCGGCCATCCCTGGCCGCCGCGTCCGGAGGTGGCAGCCAGGGATGGCCGCCACCCACAACAGGGCTGATGGGCGCCGGACCCAACGCCGCTGAAATGGAGCCGGTTCGCAAGGCGATGAAGGTTTCCCTGGCGGTAGGCCTGGTGTCCGCGATGCTGGTGATGTTTCCGTTTGGGCACATGCACGCCCAGAAGGTGGCCCAGACGCAGCCGGAAAAGTTCGCGGCCATCGAGGGTCTGTATAAATCGCCCAACGAGGCGCCGCTGGTCATTTTCGCGCTGCCCAAGGAAGAGCCGCCGGAACTCAAGGCGAGAATCGAAATCCCCAACATGCTCTCGTGGATGGCTTTCGGCGACCCCAACGCCAAAATCGTGGGCATCGACAAATTCCCGCCCGACGAGATTCCGCCCTTGTGGCTGACGTTCGTGTCGTTCCACAACATGGTCATCCTGGGCATTTTCTTCTTCGTGGCCATGGCGTACGGGGTGTTCCGCCTTCGAAGCGGACGAATCTGGCAGGGGCGAAAGTTCCTCTGGCTGCTGGTGGTGTCGGTGCCGCTGCCGCTGGCCGCCTGCCAGTTCGGCTGGGTGACCGCCGAGGTCGGCCGCCAGCCGTGGATCGTCTACAAACTCATGCGGACGGCGGACGCGTTTTCCTCGAACCTCACCGCCGGCCACATCCTTTTCTCGCTGATCCTGCTCGGGCTGATCTACGCGGCCTTGCTGGGACTGTACATGTTCCTGCTCTTCCGCAAACTGAATCGCGCCGCCGTTGAGCTGGGCTCGGGCCAAAATCTTGTCGGGAGCAAAAAATGAACCTGGAAATTACCTGGTTTGCGTTGGTGTTCGTGCTGCTGGGCGGTTACGCGATCCTGGATGGCTTTGACCTTGGCGTGGGCATTCTGCACCTGCTGACTCGCGACGAAGGCGAGCGGCGGGTGGCCCTGAACGCCATCGGCCCGGTGTGGGACGGCAACGAGGTCTGGCTGCTGACGGGCGGCGGGGCGTTGTTCGCGGCATTCCCGCCGGTGTACGCGACGGTGTTCTCGGGTTTTTACATCGCGCTGATGCTGCTGCTGGCCGCGCTGATCGCCCGGGCGGTGGCCATCGAGTTCCGCTCCAAGGTCGAATCGCCGCGATGGCGCGCGGTTTGGGACGTGGTGTTCTGCCTGGGCTCGCTGCTGCCGGCGGTGCTGTTTGGCGTCGCGTTCGGGAATATTCTTCGTGGCGTCCCCATCGACGCCAACGGCGATTTCACCGGCTCGTTTGTCGAGCTGCTCAATCCGTTTTCTATTTTGGTGGGCCTGCTGGCGGCGGCGGCCTGCGCGATGCACGGGGCGCTGTACCTCGCCGGCAAGAGCGAAGGCGTCATGCGGCAGCGCCTGGCCCGCACGGTGCCGAAACTTTGGACGGCCTTTGCGATTCTGTACGTGCTGGCCGCCGTGTGCGCGTATTTTGTCTCGCCGTTTCTCTTCGAGACGACGTTGCGTTCGCCGCCGGCGCTCGCGCTGGCCGCGATCGCGCTGGCGAGCGTGGCCGCCATCCTTTCATTGGCGCGGCGGCAGAAGTTCGGCGCGGCCTGGGTCGCCTCGGCCGCCGTGATCGGCCTGTCGATGGCCCTGTCGGCCTGGGGCCTGTTCCCGCGAATGGTGCCATCGCTGACCAACCTGGATTACAGCCTGACGATCTATAACAGTTCCTCGACCCACGGCACGCTGCTGGCGATGCTGATTATCGCCCTGATCGGTATGCCGATCGTGATCGTCTACTCGGTTCTGATCCACCGGGTATTCCGCGGCAAGGTCGTTTTGGAAGAGGGCAGCTATTGACCGTTGTCGCTCTGTTCCGCAAAAGGACAAATCCGGGTGCCATGCCCAAGTCTGCGCGGGCATGAGCGCACCGCGTGAGTATGTCCGGGTCATGCGAACATGCCCGCGCAGACTTGGGCATGGCACCCAACCATTGACGATTAAGATCTACCGCGCGTGGCCGACTACTCGATGGATGACTTGTGTTGGGCAAAGGCGGTTGATTTCCTGGACTTGCTCCTGGGTGAACAAGTTGTCCTCGACGGCCTTGAGCAGGCGGGAGGCGTTGGGCAGGGCGACCTCGGGCCATCGCCCCGCGCTGGTGATGATTACGCACAACTGCTCCCGCTGCGCCGTGCCGGTCTTAGGCAGCGAGATCGACGTGGCCTTCTTGACCTCGACGGTGCCCTGGGGCGAATCGAATCGGCCGATGTTCTGCGCGACGCTCAGTTCGATCAGCGCCAGGCGGCAGGCCTCGCGAACATCCTCCCAGGCGGTGATCGCGCCGACGGCTTCGAGGTACTTGGTGGTGAGCGTTTCGCGGGCATCGGACAGCGCCTGTTGCGTTTGGTGGCTCAGGTCCTTGAGGCGGTCCATGAAAGGCTCCAGCGCGGCCTTGTCCAGGCGGTACTGTTCGCGGAGCCAGCCGATGGCGGCCAGGCAGCGCTGCAATTCCGCGACGCGATCCGGATCGGCCGCAAACGCCGCCAGGTCCCGGCCGATGTTCTCGCACGCCTCTTCGATTTGCCGCTGTGTCGCCATAGTCATGCCCCGATCCTTTATCCATTCGCCGGCCGCCAAGTATAGCGGCAAACACGCAAGGCGGTGTGGTTCACAAGAGCCTTGGCTGGGCTTTCATGGCCGTTGTTCTCTTTGTCAGTGTCATCAGCCGGGCCAGTTTCCCGTGCATTTTAGCCAGAGCTTCCATGTCCAACCTGCCCAGAATCTCGGCCGTTATCGGGCGCTTGGCGTCCCAGAAGATGAACGAAGCCAGGAATTCTCGGGCTTCGGGCGTGTCAAGCAAAACCGCCAATAGGTCCGCCTCTTCCTTGGATTGGCAGGAGAGAAAATACACCGTATCGTCCACGACGACGGGCTTTCCATCCCGCGGGCCGATGACGGAGAACTCCAGCCGCTTGTATAGCCCGCAGATGGCCACTTTCCACGGCGAGAAGGTGTACTCGCCAATTCCGAAAACGCAGAACCTGGGTCGCGTGCGATAAATGGAACTGCCCCGCCCGTCCAATTCTTTGGAGTGGATTGTAAGATACGTCCACGTGTTGGGCGCCGCGGTCCGGATCACGTTCGTGGGGTCCCCAGTTTGAGTTTGAGTGACGAGCATATATTTCGATGCGCGTTTCTTGTGGCCGTTAGCCACGGCGGAACCCTTGAGCATCGGGTAGAGGTAATCGGGTTCGACGGTCACGATCTGGCCATGCCCGTTCATCAGGCCCCCAGGATTTCGTGTCAGTTCCATAACCTTAGAGCAGTCATGCTTGACGCCGGATCGCCATCGATAGAGCGAGGCATGATGAGGACCCCGAAGGAGCACTTGATGCCGCTCAAAAGCGTCCCAATCGGACAAAAGCCACCCGTTGTGAAATGCCAGGCTCTGCCTAAGTGTTTCGGGCGAGTCCAGGTCGTAAATGCCGCAGCGGGTGACACTTTGTCCCTTGCCGACCCGGCACACCAACAGCCCAGCGTCCGCGCTGACTCCGAAGAATCTGCCGGCGTCGATCGCGTAAATGGCGGCCTCGACCAGAGGCCAGCCTTGCTTCCATGCGTGACACAGAACTTTGCGCGCCACGCTGGTTTTGACCAGCATGGCCAGCACGGCCTCTCTCCCCTTCAACCACTCCAGGAGATGAATCAGCATCCATTCCGCGATGTCGAAATTGCTCTTGCCCGTGACGGCGTCCAGCCCGCGATGATTCTGAAAGTTGGACTTTCTGGGCAGGTTCCCGCTTTCCAGGGCCCCCAGTTGCGATGCAGTGACCCACGGAGGATTGCCGATTACCAGGAGGGGCTCGGGAGCCTCCGCGAATATCTTCGACCAGTCAAACCGAAAGAAGTCCGCTTGCCGCATGTCCACCCGTTGGCTGCAATGCAAGGACATGACTCGTTCGTGCGCGACCTTGAAGTAATCGGGCTGGATCTCCAATCCGATGGCTGCCCCAGAGTGGGGAAATTGCTTCAGTGCCGCAACGAGAAAACTCCCTCGCCCGCACGTGGGTTCAACGATGGTCGCGGGGGCAATCTTTCGGGTGGCCAAGAGCCTGACCGCCTGCGAGGCCAACTCGTCCGGCGTCTGAAAATCGCCGAACTCCACCTTCCGTGTGTCCTGCCTTATCATCCTTATCGAATCCTCTCCACACCCTTCACCGATCCGGCTTGCTCTATCACTCTGGAGTATTGCAGCCGCCATTGAAGCGCGTTGGAGATTGTAAGATACCCGACCCTCGGCCTGGACTTCAGAATCTCCTTGGCAATCTTGCCGGCCTCGATCTCATCCACGGGCAGAAGCCTGTCCAGCATGAACGCAACCAAATCATCCTCATTCCCGTTGGAATCGAGAATCGCGTTGAGACCGAATGTCATCTGGTAATCAGCCGTTTGACCCGCTTCCACGAATATCACGTGCTGGATATCCAAACGGGCCGTCCTTGCAGCTTGATCGTCCGACTTGTCATAGACGAAGATCAGCAAGGAATACCCCAACCCGAAAATCTTTTGTCTCGCGGATTTGTAAGGACAAGACGATTGTGGCTGTCGAATGCTGGTCGTCTTTATGTCAACATTTGCTCCAGGCAGATCGATTCCTTTGGCGGAATTGCCTGGGCCAAAACGGCACCTGCGATCGAGGTATTGAAGGAATTTGTGTTCAAGATAGGTCCTTGCGGCTTTGCCATCCGTTACGCCGAAAATGGTCGGTTCGCCGTGCCTTGATTCCGACTTCGCGAACGCGGCGGCGGCTTTCTTGAGGTCCGGGACAGTGAGCAAGGGTTTCATGTCTCCCATTATGTCGATTGCCGAGCCTCCTGTCCAGAACCCGTGAATAATGCCCGCGGATTCGGAATTGCCGGTCGCCAAAACACTACTTTGCACAGTCGACTGCCAAATCTGACAGGTTTTCCGCCCGATTGTCAAAAATGACATAGGGTGATTCCCCTATGCGAATCAGGCGTCGCCAAAGAGAATCGCGCAACTGATTCCATAGACCCTCCTTGCCGCAATCGTTTCGCCGGCGCCGGCCTGGCATGGCCGTTGCATCATATTACAACGGTTGTTTGCGCGATGTGCGCGGACCTGCTAGAGGCTCGCGGGTAATGGGTATTTGACAATTTAATATGAGCGGCCGTGAGAGAAGAGATTTTCGATTGACGATTGACGATTGAACGGCGGAGAGACTTGCGCACCGGCTCATCGCTGGGGCTCCAAGGAACAGGCTCCCACTGAAGCACTGCCCCGAAAACGCGAGAATGAGAGGTGGAAAATTGATAACATGCTTTGTATAAAATACTTATGGCTATTTGAATCGGGCAGAATGTGTGCCAGTCGGGCAGAACGGGTTCCGGGTTGGGCAGATCGGGTTGCCAGTTGGGCAGAACAGATTCCCGGTCGGGCAGCGCGGGTTGCGAATCGGGCAGGCGATCCATGCGGGCCGGCCGCGCCGGTCGGATCACCAGATCTTGTCGAACTGCCTTCGGACGATCTCGACGGCGCGGCGGGGCTTGGTCAGGTCGCCGCAGAGCGTGTAGATGTCGCGGAAGACGATCTCGAGGTGTCCGCCTCGGGCGGCCCGGACGGTCTGGGCGACGTGCTCGGCGAAGGCATCCTCGTCAAGCTGGCCGACGCCGATGTAGTTGGGCCGCGGCTTGCGGGAATAGATGACGTTCGCTTCTCGCAGCCACCGGCCGATCTTCACCTCGTCGCACCAGGGCGAGACGGAAACCTTTCGCAGGTGCGGCAGCTTGCTGAGGCAGTTTTCCCAAATGCTGTGGACCGGTTCGCAGCAGCCGAAGTACACCAGTCCGGCCATCTCGGCCAGCGTTTGGTACGAGGGATAGACGAATTCCTCGAACATCTCCGGCGATATGCCGACGGTTTCCTGCGAGTTCATGTTGATCCACAGGTCGCCGACGCGGACACGTGTCGCGGACATCTTGTCCGCGTGTGTCGCAGGCATCTTGCCTGCGTCTTGCTGTTGTTTTTGTTGGTGTTGTTGCGACTTTGCCAAAGAAGAAGCCGAAAGCGGAGAAGACGAGGGCGAGACGCCCTCGCCACGCTGTCCCAGCTCGCGGCTGAAGCCGTAGCTGCCCGCCCCCGCGTAATGGTTGCCGTTGTTCAGGGTCAGCAGGCCTTCCTGCTCCTGCCACAGCAGATATCGTTTGATGTCCTCGGTGACGAAACGGTAAAGCTGCTTCATTTCGTCGGGCCGATCCATCATGGCCATCAGCATGGCCTCCATGCCCATCAGCCGCAGCACCTTGTACGAGGGGTTGCCGACCCAGCAGATGGACCAGTTGTTGAGGACCACGGGCATGAGGTCGCCGATGACTTCCTCGACGGCGGCCTTGTTGGCCAGCGTGGCCGCGCGGTCGGCGTGATAAGTCGAGTACTTGAGCTTGGGCAGATCCGTGGCGAGGTCCTTGACCGGGTAGTGCATGGCGAAACCGAGATTTCGGCCTTCGGCGTCCTCGGCGCGCTCCTCGGTGAGGTCCATGTCGAACTCGCGCATGTGGATCTGCCAGCCGACGCGGAACTCGGGCGAGATGACCTTGTCATCGCCGAGCATTTCGTATTCGGTGATCGGATACTGGAGTCCGAATTCGATCCCGCGGGCCAGCGGGCTGGTGCAGTGGGGCGTGGGCATCATCTCGCCCTGGGCGCCGCCGGACTCGAATACCACGACCGGCCGCGAGCCCTTCAGCTCGTTGTGGTCGTACCACAGTTCCGTCCGCTCGGCCATGACGGGCAGGTGGGCGTACTGAAGATAACGCAGAGCCAAATCTCGCAGGTAGGTCCGCTCTTCGCTCGTGACTCGTAAGTCTTCTGACATGGTTTTCACTTTCCAGGATTATTGGAGCAACACGTGCAACAGTTACCGTGGCGAATGTTTCTGAGTACCGCAGGCCGTGACGAACCGCCTCAGCGGCGAATCGTCGAACCGCTTGACGTACTCGTTGTCCAGCCAGACGCCGATGACCGAGATGTTCTCGAAACCAAGCGAGGCGTAGTAATCCAGGTCCGCCTTCATGACGGCCGTGGACGTGGGGATCTTGTGCATGGGCTTCTGCCACTGCGAGAACATCGACGCGTCCAGCCAGTACTCGATGATCTGGCTGCCGGCGGCGCCGAAAAACTTCAGCAGCTTGGGGGCCAGTTGCTTGAAGTAGCGGTCCTTGTCGCAGCGGCCTTCGCAAAGCGGATGGCGGTAATCGCGTTCGATGGGGGCGAAGTCCACGAAGACGTTGGGCTCCGGCCGGACCTTCTGCGGCACCTTCAAGGCCGGCTTGTACGCGCAGTAGGCCGCCGTCGCCTTGGGGTCGATTTTCCGCAGGGCCCGGGCGAGGATGTTGGTGAACATCAGCACCTGGTCGGCCGGCGAGAGCTTGCGGCACTGGGGGCAGGAGCACCACGGGCGGTTGTCGTCGGGGAAGATGTGATATCGCCCGGTGGTGGGCTTGAGAGTGCTCGCGTAGCGTCGCAGGTTTTTCTCGATGATCTGGGCGGCGCGGGCATTGGAGGGGCAGAAGTTGGCGTCCGGCGTTCGCCAGCCGAACTCGTCCATGCGGAACAGTTCGGGCTGCTTGGGGAACAACTGCCGGGGCAGCAGTTCCGAACACAGGTGAACCGCGTACTCCACCTGGACGTTGCGCCGCTGGAGCCGCTCCAGCAGCTTGCGGGCCTTGGGCGTCTGGCCCCAGTTCTCCAACGCGCCGGCCGAGCCGTGCATGACCAGCGTGCCGAAGACCGGCCCGAGCACCTTCTCCCAGCCGGGCCATTGAAGGTCGCTGGGCACCAGGATCACCGAAAGATCAGACATTCTTGACTCCAAAGGAAAAAGCGATGACGGCCTCTTCCAAGACAACGCGTCGATCGAATCGCCACTCTTGCCGGGGACATTCATACCCCGTATCCGGCGGAGTTTCAACTGTCTGGTGGCCTGAGAAACGTAGCATGGGCGTCCCGCCCATGAGTCTCACGGGCATCTTGCCCGTGTTTGTTTCTTCTTCAATCCAAAGACAAAGCCAACAACGGCAAAGGCCAGACACGGGCGGGACGCCCGTGAGACTCATGGGCAAGATGCCCATGCTACGTCGCCGCGGCAACGGCCTGTTGGAACAGGTCGGCCGCGAGCCGGGCGGCACGATCGACGTTCTTGGTGACGGGCTGGTTGAACCCGAGCGACTTGGGCTGAATGCCGATCACGGTGATCCGGCAGGACAGGAACGCCTGCAGGTATTTCAGCAGGACCCCCAGCGGCAGGTTGTGCGTGGAGGCAGGCCCCAGGCTCGAAAACTCCTGCTCGTGAAACTCGAGCGTGTGAAGTTCGCCCGGCCGGGCCTGGGTGTCCATGGCGTCGATGACGACCAGGTGGGCTGGCTGATACCGCTTGATCTCGCCGGTCAGGTTCTCGGGCGCCGTTTCGCCCAGGAAGATCTTGACCCGCCCCCGCGAGCGTCGCGCGAAGTCCTTCAGGTGGCCTGCCGCCACCAACCCGGCGGCGTCGTCGCCTCGAATGGACGAGCCCACCGCCAGCACGGCGATTTTGCCGGCGGCGGAGAACTCAAGTTTTGTTGCCGGCTTCCGGTTCGCTTTTTGGCGCGGGGCTGGGGCCTTCTTTGGACGGCTCGGCGGGCGTTGGAGTTTCTTTGGCATTGAACACCATGGTGAGTTTATCTCGATCAAGACTGGCCAACTCGAATTCGGCGGTGGATCGCAAGGCGTCCTTGGGGCAGGAATCGACGCACTGGGCGCAGTACACGCACCTGGCCAGGTCGATGACGCACTCGAACTGTTTGTCGCCCACCTTTTTGATGGTAATGGCCGAGGTGGGGCAGTCCTTCATGCACAGCTTGCAGCCGATGCACTTGTTGGCGTCGAAGACGAGCTTGCCCCGGAACTTGTCGGGCATCTCCACCTTGACGGCCGGGTAAAGGACCGTCGCGGGCTTCTTGAAGAGCGACATCAAAAGGGTCCAGATCATTCTTCCGGGCATTTTCATCGGGCGATCACCCCCTTGACAATGAGGTCGAGCAGGAGTTGCGCGAACGCGACCGGGGCGACGCGCTTCCAGCAGAAGTTAATCATCTGGTCGATGCGCATCCTGGCGAAAAGGGTCCGCAGCGTCGAAAGCAGGGCCACCACGAACAGCACCTTGACGAGGTAAAGCATGAAACCAATGATCGGTCCGTACTCCAGGCCAAACGGCAGGAACACCGCGGCCAGCAGGCTGGCGCCCACCACCATTTCGATGTCGATGGCCATGCGGAACATGGCCAGCAGCCTGCCGCCGTACTCGGTGAGGCTGCCGGCGACGATCTCCGTTTCGGCCTCGGGGATGTCGAAGGGCACCTTCTCCAGCTTGCCCAGCAGCGCCACCATCGCGACGACGAACCCGACCGCGTTGAAGAGCATCAGGACCTGATGCCCGGGTGCGGCATAGAACGTGGCGATGCCCCTGAGCGACCAAGTCCCGGCCAGCAGCGCCGGGCCCAGCACGCTCAGGAACAGCGGGATTTCGTAGGCGAAAAGTTGCGTGATGGACCTGGCGGCGCCCAGCAGGGAATAGGTCGAGCCGGAGTACCACCCGGCCAGGAAGAAGGTGATGGTCGGAATGGTCAGCAGGTAGAGCACGACGATCAGGTCGCCGTCGAAGAACATCAGGCCCGCCTTTCCCCAGAGCGGGATGTAGAGCGACGCGGCGACGGTGGCGGCGAAGGCGACCAGCGGCATGAGCTTGAAGACGGCGCTGTCGGCCTGCTCGGGCATGACGTCCTGCTTGGCGCAGAGCTTGATGAAGTCCGCCAGCGGCTGAAACCACGGCGGGCCCACGCGATTCTGGAGCCTGGCACAGAGCTTGCGGTCGAGGTATTCTGCCGCGAGCGAAAACGCCATGAGGAACGCCACGCCCGGAAAGATCAGCATCAGGAAGAGGTTCGATCCCACGTTGTAAAGTGCGTCGGACATTTATTTTCTCTCTTGTGAGCCGAATGTCGCGTTGAGGTTCGTGAAGTCGATGCCTTGCCCGCGATACCACTCGATGCCATGCTCGCGAATCGCCGCCCAGTCCATGGGGCCTCGCGGGCCGGCGGCGGCGTTGCGAAGGACGGCCATGCGGTCGGTGCAGGAGAAGCACGGGTCGATCGCCGCCACCACGATGGGCAGGTCGGCCAGGTAGCGGTCCTTGAGCATGTGCGAGACGGCCTGCACGTTGGCCAGCGTGGGGGCGCGCACCTTCACGCGGTCGGGTTTTTCCGTGCCGTTGGCGCGGACGAAATGCACGTCCTCGCCTCGCGGCGCCTCGTAGCGGCTCAGGGCCTGTCCGGCCGGAATCTTCCGCGGCGCCTTAACGGTGATCGGGCCGTCGGGCAGGTTCTTGAGCAGTTGGCGGATCATGTTATACGATTCCATCAACTCGCCCACGCGGACCAGCGTGCGGCCGTACACGTCGTTCTGGTCGCTGGTGATGACCTTGAACGTAAGCTCGCCGTAGGCCGCGTAGGGGTCGTCTCGCCGCACGTCGCGGTCGATGTTGGAGGCCCGGGCGGTCGGTCCCACCGCCCCCAACCGGATCGCGTCGGCGGGCAGCATCACGCCCACGCCCGAAAGCCGCTGGATGATGGTCGTCTCCTCCGTGGCCACCTTGATGTAGTATTTCGTGCGCTCCTCCAGCACGTCCATCGCCTTGAGGATCTGCTCCTTCTGCTCGGGGCTGACGTCCCGCCGGACTCCGCCGATGGTGTTCAGGCCGTAGTTCACCCGGTTGCCCGTCAGGGCGGCCAGGATGTCCATCACCACCTCGCGGTCGCGCCAGGTGTACATCAGCAGCGTGTCGAAACCGATCTCGTGTCCCGCCACGCCCAGCCACAGCAGGTGGCTGTGAATGCGCTCCAGCTCGGCCACCAGCGTGCGGATGTAGCTCGCCCGTTTGGGCAGCGCCACACCCGCGATCTCCTCGACCGCCTGCACGAACGCCGTCGAGTGCGAGTGCGAACAGATGCCGCAAATTCGCTCGATGAGGTAAATGTCCTGGATGTACGACCGCTCCTCGCACGCCTTCTCGATGCCGCGATGGTTGTACCCCAGGCGGACGGAAGAGTCCTTGATCATCTCGCCGACCAGTTGGAGCGAGAAACTTTCGGGTTCCTTCAAGGCCGGGTGCTGAGGCCCGACGGTGACTTTCACTCGGTCCTGTTCAGCCATTTTGCCTCGCCTCCTTTTTCAGGAGCATGGTCAGGTTCCAGTCCTTCCGCAGCGGAAAGACTTCCTTGGGCCAGTCATCCGGCAGCGGATACCGGCTGCCCGGCGGCAGGCCGCGAACTTCCACGCCCAGCAGGTCCATCATTTCCCGCTCGTAAATTTCCGCCGAGGGGAAATAGGAAATCACGCTGGGGATGATGGGCCCGATCTTGTGCAGGTCGGTGGCCAGGTTCAGGACGATCTTGTTCTCGCGGGCCAGGTGGTAAATGACGCCCAGCGTCGGGCCGTTATCCAGCCCGGTGATCGTACAGAGGACGTTGAAGTTCATCTGCTTGACGGCGTAGTCGAACACCTGCGCGAAGTTGACCGCCGTCACCTCGACGAAAATCCTTCGCTCGCGCGGGATCGTGATCTTGCCTTGGAGTTGCGGGAACTTCGCCTGCAATTCTTCCTGGATGGCGGTTTCCTCGGACATCATTCACTCTCCAATTCCGCCGGCCCGGGCTCATCGGCCCCGTCAGGCTCCTCCAACTCTGTGGGCGGGGCGGGCGGCGGGCCCTTCTCCTGCGCTTCCAGGCCGGCCAGGAGTTTCACCACCCCGTCCATGATCGCCATCGGGCTGGCCGGGCAACCCGGAATGTAGGCCGACACCGGAATCATCGTGTCGATTCCGCCTGTCACATTGTAGCACCCCTTGAACACCCCGCCCGAGCACGCGCACGTGCCGACCGCCAGCACGAACTTGGGCTGGGGCATCTGCTCGTAGATTCGCACCAGGCGGTCCTTGATCTGCCGCGTGACCGGCCCCGAGCAGACCAGCACGTCCGCGTGCCTGGGCGAGCCCTTGAGCTGAATGCCGAACCGCTCCACGTCGTACTGCGGCGTGAGCGTCGCGATGATCTCGATGTCGCAGGCGTTGCAGGCGCCGGAGTTGAAATGCAGAATCCACGGCGATTTCAACCGCGCCCAGGTGACGATTTTGCTCAGCACGCTCATTCGTACCTCCTGTACAGCACCGACATCCCCACCAGCGCGCAGGCCACGTACAATAGTGCGATCATGAAACTGGGCATGAAGTTGCCGGTCTCGACCGGCACGGTCGCCACCGTCAAGGCCACCACGTGCAGGATCGTGAAGAAGAACGCGAACGGGAAGAACTGGCCGTAGTCCGGCCGCACGGCGTTGGTCTGCTCCTCGCCGCAGGCGTAGGGCTTGGACAACCCCGGCGCGGCGGGAAGGCGGGGCGTCACGATGTGCAGGAACGCGTAATACAACGCCACGAAGCCCAGTAATATCATCAGGGCGATCGGCGGACTCAATATCAGGTCGTACAGGTTGGCCATCATTCGTTCAACCTTTCAAATCTCTCAGGTTGGCCGCGTCAACATTGTTTTCATTCCGGAAGATGCACAGCACGATGCCCACGGCGACGACCGTCAGGGCCACCTCGATGATGATCAGCGTGATCGCCATCGCCTGCGCCAGGCCCATCTTGTGGGTCAGGTACCCGGCCAGGATGATCAGCAACGTTACCGACTTGGTCAGAATCTCCATCCCGATCAGCGTGCGGATCAGGTTCTGCGAGACCAGGATGCTGTAGAAGCCGATGATCATCACCAGCACCGCGGCGATACCGAAGAATCCGAAGATGTCAGGCATTTAAGTGTTCTCCATATCTGCCCTCGTCCTTCGCTCTTTCACTTCTGCACCCCCCTCACAAGGGCAACCACGCCGAACGCGCCGCCCAGCAGGATGATGATCTGGCCGAGAAGGTCCAGATGCCGGAGGTTCCAGAGAACCTCGCGGACATCCTGGTCGGGCACGCCGGCCAGTCTCACGGCGAGCTGCGGGACATGCACCTGCGTCATGGCGACGCCGGCCATGATGACCAGTACCGGCAGGAACCAGAACTGCTTGATCTGCTCCTTGGTTTCCACGACCATCGTCAGGGCGGTCTGCCTCCGCGTGATGCTGATGGCGCTGAGGAAGATCGCCGGGATCAATCCGGCGCAGACGGACAACTCAAACACCGCCGCCATCGGGGCGCCTAGCAGGAACATCAGCGTGGCCACCAGGGCGCTGGTCAAGGCCAGGCCTACCACGGCCCGCAGGAGGAAGGTCGTCATCACCGACCACAGTGCCAGCAGCACCATGACGGCCAGCGAGATCGCCTCGATTATATGAAGTTGTTCGTCGGTCATTTCGAACCTCTACCGTAGCACGGGCTTCCAGCCCGTGTGTATCATGGCCATCTTGGCCATGGTCTTTGCTTCTTCTGTTTCTTTCTTTTCACAACAACGGCAACTGCAACAGCGAAGACACGGGCGGGACGCCCGTGGTACTCATGGGCAAGATGCCCATGCTACGTTTTTACCACGGTCGCCAGCGCGTGGAAGATATACGGGACGAACAGCACGGCCACGCCCACGCCGGCGGTGATAACCGCCAGCAGGACCGCCGGCGCGACCAGGCCGGCCGGGGCCTCGACGACGCCTTCGGCCGCCTCCGACGGCAGGCCGAAGAAGACCTTCCTCTGCATCTTGAGCATGTACGCCAGCGTCAACACGCTGACCACGATGGCCAGCATCGCGTACAGGTAATGCTGCGCCTGCCACAGGGCCAGGATGATGATCAGCTTGCTCCAGAACCCCGACAGCGGCGGCACTCCCGCGGTGGACAGCGCCCCCAGCACCGAGGTCGTGCTGGTCCAAGGCATTCGCGCGCCCAGGCCGCCCAGCTTCGTCATGTCGGTCGTTCCCGCGCGTTCTTCCAGGGCCGCCGAGTTCACGAACAGCAGCGACTGGAACACCGCGTGATTGAAGAAATGGAACACCGCGCCGATCAGGCCCACCTCGCCGATGGTCAGCGCCGCGCCCTCGGGCAGGCCCAGGAACGGTCCGGTCTGCGACCAGCACCCCAGGCCCAGAAGGATGTATCCGACCTGGCTGATGCTCGAGTAGGCCAGCAGCCGCCTCATGTCGGTTTGGCCCAGGGCCGCCATCGCCCCGACCAGCGCCGACGCGATGCCGATGAACAAGAGCACGTGGTCCATCGCGAGGCTCTGTCCGAAGATCGTCGTTACCAGGCGGATCAGGGCATAGACGCCGGCCACCTTGGAGACGATGCCCGCCATCAGCACGCTGGTGGCCGCCGGGCCGGTGGAGTACGCGCCCAGCACCCATCCGTGGAAGGGCGCCAGGCCGCCTTTGACGAACACGCCGCACAAGAACGCCCCGATGGCGATGCGGGTGAACAGGTGGCTCGAATCGGCCTTCATTGCCGCGGCCACCTCGCCGAATTGCGTGCTGCCCGTCGTCAAGAGCAGCAGCGAAATCGCCGCGAGCATCATCGCGCTGGCCGCCGCCGAAAGAATGATGTACTTGAACGCCCCCTCCAGCGAATCCTTGCCCTGTTTCAAGGCGATCAGGATGAACGACGCGATGGCGGTGATTTCCAGATACACGTACAGCGAAAACAGGTCGCGCACCAGGCACATGCCGTTCATGCCGATGACCGCGACGAACAGGACGCTCATGAAATGGAACAGCTCGCGAGGCACAGTCAGCGTCGCCCGGGCCACCAGGATCGTCACGAACGACACCAGGCCAATCGACAGCAGCAGGACCAGGCTCAAACTGTCCGCCGCCAGATGGAACGTGAAATAGTTCTTGAAGACGTTGCCGTCGGTGAAGAAATTGTCCGGGCGCACCAAGACCACGGCGACCTGCGCCGCACAGAGCGCCAGGCCCGCCCAGACCGCCGGCTTGCCCGTGACCTTGCCCAGCGGCAGGTTCAGCAGAATCAAAACCAGCAGCGGCACGATAATGAACAGAGGAAGCATTCTTCGTTGCTCCTGCTCAACTTCAAACTCAGATCAGTATTTCACTACAGCGAACTTACCAGTATTGCGATAACTACCAATGTGCCCGCCAGGGACCACAGTAGGTATCGCGAGTAGTCTCCGTTGTGCGCCCATCGAACCGAACCGGAGAACAACGAGGTCACGCTCACCGCGGCGGTGTCGGTCAGCCAGTCGGTCAAGCGGTCGATCCACCAGGCCAGCTTCGAGGCGTACCCCACCAGCACCATGCCGACGCGGTAGGGGTCGAAGAACTGGTTGTCGGCCTTGTCGTAGATCGTTTCCAGGATCGGGGCGTAGTGGATGTGGTCCACGGCCGCCAGGCCGCTGCCGTTGATCCGGACGCCCAACAGGTGGTTGAACAACGCCCCCGCGATTGCGACCAGCGTCATGGCCGCCAGCAGCCAATTGTGCGGAATCACGCCCGCGAAGGTCAGCAGGCCGTCGGCGGTGGTGTGCTCGAATCCCATCGCCCCAAGCGAGGCGGCCCAGGCGCCCGCGCCGAAGGAATTTCGCACCACCGGCTCGATCAGGTGATTCAGAGGCACGTAGTTCCACAGGCCGAAGAACACGCAGCCGCCCGCGATGACGATCATGGGCGCCAAGATCGGCAGCGGCGCCTCGCGCACGGAATCGTTCGCCGGGTCGCGCTTGCCCAGGAAGGCCGAGTGGCCCAGCTTCAGGAACGACGCCGCCGTCAGGAACGTGCCCAAGAGTGCCGCGATGTAGAACACGACGTTCTGACTCAGGGCCGCGTCATAGATCAGTTCCTTGGAGAAGAACCCGTTGAGCGGCGGGGCGCCCGAGATGGCGGCGGCCGCGATGATGAAGCACGCGAACGTCACGGGCATTTTGCGGCCGAGGCCGCCGAGCTTTTCCAAGCTGGTGGTGCCGGCCTGTTTTTCCACCGACCCCGCCGTCAGGAACAGGCAGCTCTTGTACATCGCGTGGTTGATCATGTGGAACAGTCCGCCCACGATTCCGATGGCCGAGCCTGTGCCCACGCCCAGCACCATGTATCCCACCTGGCTGATCGCGTGATACGACAGCAGCCGCTTGTAGTCTTTCTGCACCAGGGCCATCATCACGGCCAGCAGGATGGTCAGCGCGCCGACGATCATCATGGTCAGGCTGGTCCAGGTGCCGCTTTGCACGTGGAACATGTCCATCGAGATGCGGGTCAGGAAATAGATGCCCAGCAGTTTTTCGAGGCTCGCGGGCAGGAAGGCCATGAAGGGCAGCGGGGCGTCCACGGCGGCGTCGGGGATCCAGCTATGGAAGGGCATCGATCCGGCCTTGGAGATCGCGCCGATCATCAGCAGGATCATGGCCAGTCCGCCCATTCCGGTGGCCGTCAGGCCCAGGCCGGAGATCGTCGTCATGTTCAGGAAATGCTCGCCGCCGCCGGACTGGCGGGCCAGGAAGCCCGTTAGCGCGATGCCCAGCATCATGCACAGGTCCGTCACGCCGACGATGACGAAGGCCTTGACGGCGGTCTTGAACGCGCCCGCACGGCCGATTGCGATCATGCCGAATAACGTGCCCAGCAGACCTTCCCAGAAGAACAGCAGCAGCACCAGGTTGTCGGCCAGCACCGCGCCCGCGACCATGCCCAGCGAGATCAGCAGGTAGGCGTAGAACTGGTTGGCGTACGGCTTGTCCTTCATGAACGAGCAGGAATACACCGTGACCAGAAACGCAAATCCCGCCGCCGCCAAAAGGATGAACCCGCTGAATTGGTATAGCCGCAACGTGAATTCCAGCCCCGCGCCGGACCAGATCGGCAGCGTGACGGTCCCGGTGAAATTGCCCAGGTGGCCGAAAAGGTAAATCGCCGCGACCAGGTTGG
>CAZYDC010000008.1:0-22377 GCA_964646065.1 uncultured Planctomycetaceae bacterium
ATCATGGCCCCGCCGGCGCTGGGCGAACAGAAGTCCAAGGCCGCCCAACTGGGCCTCAAGCGGATCATGGAATACGGCATCATGCCGGCCATCATCGCCTGCCGGGCCGAACAGGTCGTCATCGAAAAGGTCCGCCAGAAGATCTCCGTCTACACCAACGTCCCGGTGCGGCGGGTGTTTTCCATGCACGACCTGCCCAGCATCTACTTGTTGCCGGAGGTCATGCGCGAGGCCGGGCTGGACAACGAAGTGGTCCAACTGCTCAACCTGGGCGGGCGAACCAACTCCGCCCAGGACGCCCGCGCCGCCATCGGATGGTCCGACTTCACCCAGAAAATCCTCAATCCCAAGAGCACCGTCACCATCGGAATCACGGGAAAGTACACGGCGCTCCGCGATAGCTACGCCAGCATCATCAAGGCCCTGGAGCACGCCGGGGTCGCCAACGACGCCAAGGTCAACCTCAAGTGGATCGACACCACCGACCTGACCGACCGCAACGCAGCCGAGGCGCTGGCAGGGGTGCAAGGGATCATCGTACCCGGTGGATTCGGCGTGCGCGGGGCCGCCGGAAAGGTCGCCTGCGTGAAATACGCCCGCGAGAATAAGCTGCCCTACCTGGGCATCTGCTACGGCTTCCAGATGGCGGTGGTCGAGTATGCCCGCAACGTCTGCAAGCTCGAAGAGGCCGACTCGACCGAGATCAACCCCAAGACGCCGCATCCGGTCATCGACATACTGCCCGACCAGAAGAAAATCGAAGGCCTCGGCGGAAACATGCGATTAGGCGGGCAGGACATCGACCTGACCCCCGGCACGCTGGCCTCGGAACTATTCTCCAACGCCAAGCGAATCCGCATGAGGTTCCGACACCGCTACGAGGTGGACCCCAAGTACATTCCCACGCTCGAAAAGGCGGGGCTGATCTTCTCCGGCCGGCATCCGATCCACCCGATCATGCAGTTCCTGGAACTGCCCCGCGAAGTTCACCCATACTTCATCGGCACACAGGCGCACCCCTGCCTGACCAGCCGCCCGCTGCGCCCCCAACCCCTGTTCGTGGGACTGGTCGCCGCGGCGATGAAGAAAGCGTAGCGCGTGGCGCGTGGGGCGTAGGCGCGTGGGGCGTAACAACATCGGCGAAGAGACCGATTAGGGTTCGGCTGTAGACTCGGCCACGACGCTTGCGGTTTCGCATAAACTGCGGTTCGGTGATCGCCCTGTTTGACGGGTCAACAACAATTGTCCGTCGCGGAATCTCCGTTCGTCCAATTCAATACGGTGCTTCCCGGGAAGATATTCAAAAAATTTCCCATTCTTCCCCTAACGGTTGGGCTTTTGGCGAGACGAATATAATTGTGCAACGTATTATTGTTGGAAACATGACGGAAATGATCCACACCATCCTGCGATCCGCCGGCGCCTACTGGGCGCGCGTATCTACTTATAACACGATGGTGGTCATGGTGGAGCTGCTGCTGATCGGGGTGGTGGTGTGGTGGGTGATGCGGTTTTTGCGCGGCACTCGCGGGGCCAGGCTGGTCAAGGGGGCGGCGCTGTTGCTGGCGACGCTGTACGTGGGCATCCGCCTGCTGCCCAAGAGCTACGGATGGGACCGCATCGAATGGTTGTACGGCAAATTTCTGCTGTTCGCGTTCGCGGCCTTGATCGTGGCGTTCCAGCCGGAGCTGCGCCGGGCGCTGATCCAGATCGGCCAGACGCGGTTGTTCAAGACGGCGCGGGGGCAGGTGGAGGCGATGATCGACGCCCTGGTGGAGTCGGCGGCGTTCCTGTCGCGCAATAAGATCGGCGCCGTGGTTGCGGTGGAGCGGTCGGTCGGGCTGGGCACGCTGCTGGAAAGCGGGCAGGCGATCGATTCCAAGGTCAGCGTCTCGCTGCTGAACACGATATTTTACCCCGGCAGCCCGCTGCACGACATGGGCGTGGTGATCCGCAACGGCAGGCTGGCCGCGGCGGGGTGCCAGTTCCCGCTGGCGGAAAGCGAAGAGCTCGACCCCTCGCTGGGCAGCCGCCACCGGGCGGCGCTGGGGCTCTCGCAGGACTCCGACGCCGTGGTGCTGGTCATCAGCGAAGAAACCGGGCGGATTTCCATTGCCGTCGACGGCCAATTGTACCTGGGCCTGGAACTCGCCGGGCTGCGCGAAATGCTGACCCGCCTGCTGACGCCCATCGCGGTTCTGCCGCGGCGGAAGCAGGAAGAAAACGCCGAGGCGCCCCAGCCATGATCTCGCGATTCCGCCCATCTTCGTCTCAAGTGTTCTCCCGCCCCTGGTGGACGGATCAGGTGAAGACTTTCACCTGGGTGGCCGTCGTCACGGTGCTGATCTGGGTCTACGCGGACATGGAATTCACGGAGAACAAGGATTTCACCATGCTGCTGCACCTCAAGGTCAGCCCCGGCAGCAAGCTGGCGCTGTTGTCGGACAACGACGTCGAGTTGACCTTCCGCGCTCGTGGAAACCACGGCAGCCTGGAAAAGTTCGAGGATCTAAAGAAGCACAACGGCAATCGCATGGAGGTCGACGTTTCCGACTTCCGGCCCGGCAGCCAGAGCGTTTCCGTCGAAGACCTGCTGCCGCGGGACAGTGATTTCGCGAAGTCCGGGCTGACGGTCACGTCCGCCTCGCAGAAGCAGGTGCTGTTCCGCCTGGACCGGTTGATTTCCAAGGAGGTCCCCGTAAAGCTGGATTACACCGGCGCCACGCTGTCGCCCGAACCGGTGTTGACGCCCAAGACCATGCAGATCGAAGTGGCCCAGTCGCGATGGGACCAGATCCGCCAGGAGAAAACCGACCCCATCCTGCTGACCGAACCGGTGAACCTCCAGAAGGTGGACACCTCCAAACCGCTCAAGCTCATGGTGCTGCCCGCCATCGGCAGCGTCAGCGTGCAGTTGCCCGAAAAGCACGAGGTCGAGGTCCGCGTGCAGATCAAGACGCTCACCGAGCAGATCGCCCTGGATGTCACCGTCCGCGTGGTCGAACCGGTGAGCTGGCTGAGCCCCGCCGACAACACGTGGAAAGAATTCCAATTCGTCCGCCAGGACCCGCTGGAGTGGCGAAAACAGATCCAGGTGACCGGGCCCAGGCAGGACCTGGAAAAGCTCAAGGCCCGCGAGCAGGAAGTGACCGCCTTCGTCACGATCACCGACGAGGACAAGAAACCCACAAGCTGGACCACCCGGGCCGTCACGGTCTGCTTCCCGCCCGACCTCCAGGTCAAACTCGCGCCCACCGAAAGCCCCACCGTGCAATTCAAGATGGTCCCGATTCATTGAAAAAGATCGGGTTTCGGGATTCGGGATTCGGGAAAAAGACAAAGAGCCTTTTCATTGTGTCTTCCCGAATCCCGAAACCCGAATCCCGATCCCCGAAAGATGCGACGCTACAATGGTGGTATTCACTTGGTCTATCGTATAAACTGACGCCCTTTGGCGGCTTTCGCCTGGATTGGATAAAACAAATGGAAGAATTGACGTTCAGCGACGAATCGCTTAAGAAGACACACTCCTGCGGGCAATTGCGAATCGCGGACGTGGGCGGCAAGGTGCGGCTGTGCGGCTGGGTCCGCAGTTACCGCCAGCATGGCAGCGTGACCTTCGTGGACCTGCGCGACCGCGACGGCGTGACGCAGGTGGTGTTCGACTTGCCCGAAACGCCTGAGGGCGCCGCTACGAACAAAGAAACGCCTGACGGCGTCACTACCAGCGGGCTGTACGAGTTGGCGCATTCGCTCCGCAACGAGTGGGTCATCTCCGTCAGCGGAACGGTTCGCCCGCGAGGCCAGGGGCGCGTCAACCCCAAGATCCCCACCGGCGAAGTCGAGGTCCTTGCCGAGTCGCTGGACCTGCTCAACAAATCCGACCCGGTGCCCTTCACGCCCGACGATCCCGCCGATTTCAAGAACCCCGCCGACTTCGCCAAGGTCAGCGAGGAGATGCGCCTCCGCTACCGTTACATCGACCTCCGCCGGCCCGAGATGGTCCGCGCGTTCCGCCTGCGCCATCAGATCTGCCGCACCATGCGCGCCGTCCTGGACCAGGCAGGGTTCATCGAAGTCGAGACGCCGTTCCTCACCCGGTCCACTCCCGAGGGTGCCCTCGACTTCCTGGTGCCCAGCCGCGTGCAGCCGGGCACGTTCTACGCCCTGCCCCAAAGCCCGCAACTCTTCAAGCAAATCCTCATGGTCAGCGGTTTCGAGCGGTATTACCAGATCGTCCGCTGCTTCCGCGACGAGGACCTCCGGGCCGACCGCCAACCGGAATTCACCCAACTCGACATGGAAATGTCCTTCGTCACCGAGTCCGACGTGATGGCCGTCGTCACCGACCTCATGCGCCAAGTCTGCGAAGTCTCCGGCAAACCCTTCCCCGCGCACGTGCAGACGATCCTGTATAAGGATGCCGTGGACAAGTACGGCATCGACCGGCCTGACCTGCGGTTCGGGATGCTGCTGCACGACGTTTCGGCCATCGTCGCGTCCGGCGGGTTCAAGGTGTTTTCCGAAACGATTTCCGGCGGAGGCGTGGTCAAAGGCCTCTGCGCCGTCGGCGGCGCGAAATTCACGCGCAAAGAAATCGACGCCTACACCGCGCACGCGGCCGACTTCGGCGCCAAGGGCCTGGCCTGGTGCAAGCTCGAAGCGGGCGCCTTTGCCGGCGGCATCTCCAAATTCCTGTCGCCCGAAGAGCAGGCCAAGCTTCGCTTGGAATTCGACGCCAAAGACGGCGACCTGCTGCTGTTCGTCGCGGACAAGCTCTCGGCGGTCAACAAGGCGCTGGCGGCCCTTCGCAGCAAGCTGGGCAAGGACCTGGGCCTTTACAAGGACGACGACTTCGCCTGGTGCTGGGTAACGCAGTTCCCGCTGGTGGAGTGGAACGAGGAAGAAAAGCGTTGGGACGCGATGCACCACCCGTTCACCTCGCCGATGCCGGAGGATTTCGATAAGCTCCAGAGCGACCCCGGCCAGGTGCGGGCCAGGGCGTACGACATCGTGTGCAACGGCACGGAGATGGGCGGCGGATCGATCCGTATGCACAACGTGGACGTGCAGAAGCGCGTGTTCGCGCTGTTGGGGATCGACGAGGAGTCGGCCAAGGCGAGGTTCGGGTTCTTCCTGGACGCGCTGCGGTTCGGCGCGCCGCCGCACGGCGGGCTGGCCCTGGGCTTGGACCGCATCGTCATGATCATGACCGGCGGCGCCTCGCTGAGGGACGTGATCGCCTTCCCCAAGACCCAGCGCGCCGCCTGCCCGCTGACCGACGCGCCCACGCCCGTGGACGAAAAACAACTTCAGGAACTGGACATCCGCCTGATCGCCCCACCGACGTAGGCGAAGAGCGAGGGGCAAGGAACGAAGGACGAACAAACTCCAGAGTACGGCATGGCCTTTGTAAAAGAAGCTTGTCGCGAAACCTTTACGTCTTGCGGTAGGGCGGTTTGAGCCCACTGAACATGGGGTAGTGTTTGACGTTGAGGGTTTTCAATTCGGCCCGCTCCGATTGAGCCAAAGCAGCCAGGATGGCATCGGGCAATCCCACGCCGTGGCTTTTGCCATAGGTGCGCCTGTAAAGACCGCCCGCTTTGGCAACTTCAGCCGTCAAGGAAGCAACCGGGAACCCTGAAACGAGAGCATCCAGCACCGCAAGCTCCGGTTCGCCCCTCACCCCCGCATATAGTTCAGCCACAACAATAGGCGAAAGGACAATTTCGTCAATGTGGGCATCCACAAAGGCTAACGCCTCCGGACGCCCGCGAAGAAAGTCCACTAATACATCCGTATCCGGCATAACGGCGCTGCTCACGAGCTTTCCCCCCGATCCCATTCCTTACGGAGTGCCGCAAAGTCGGGCAAATCTTTGCGGTCTTTCCACATGCCAGCGGCCGCATCAACTGCCGCCCGCCGCCTGGACCGCGCGGATTGCTCAATCAGGCGGTCCACAGCTTCGCGGATCAGCTCGCTCTGCTTCTTGGCCGTTGCCTTGGACAAAGCGGCCAATTCGACGCGCTCTTTCTTCGTTAGATAGATTTGTGTTCGCACCATGCTAGTCACCTCTGATGTATACATTAGTATTATACATCATCCATGTCAAGTATTCTTCGACCCCATTGCCGATAAACTTACGTTCGTGGCAAAAACATTCTTCTCTGTGCCATCGGCGTTCCCTATGGTAGATTTGTTTTGTTACCGTTACTTTCGCGCAATTAGCGAACTTCGCGGCTATGCGGTTTGGGATTTGGCGCGGTTGCCCCTTGCGGCAACACGATAAGGAGACACGTGTGAGTATCATCGCGGACATTCTGGGCGGGCTGTTGGGCGGCGGAATCGGCAGCGGAAGGGGCGGTTCGGCGCAGCCCATGAATTCGACCCTGGGGGCCGTGGACGCGGCCCAGGCCAAGAGTGCGGCCAACGACGCCAAGAACAAGGCCTATGAAATCCGCGACCGGTTCGACCACCTCACGCTGGTTTGCATGGCGATGTGGGAGTTGATGAAAGAGTCCGGCCTGACGGACGAGCAGTTGGCCGCCAAGGTCAAGGAGATCGACCTTGCCGACGGCAAGCTCGACGGGAAATACAGGCCCAGCCACATTTCAAGCTGCCCCAAGTGCGGCCACGTCATGTCGCGCAGGCACTGCAAGTGCCTGTATTGCGGTTACGAGGACCTGGAAACAAAACCGTTTGACACCGTGTAGGAATTGACGATTGACGATTGACAATTGACGATTGAACGGCAAGACCTCGATTCCCGATCCGGCGCTCTTCAATCGTCAATCGTACTTCGTCAATTCTTCACTTGGGTTCGTTTGGGCTTGACAGTGCTCGCCGGAAAACCTAGCATTCAGGGATTGCAATTTACGCTTTGCGATTGACCGTTGAACGGCAAGAGTGTGATTCCCGCCCTCATGCATTTCAATCGTAAATCGTCAATCGTAAATTCTTGTGTGAAGGGACCGCTTTATGACAAAGAACGTTGCGGCGATGAACAGCCGGCACCTGGCAACAGGGCCTATTGCCTATTGCCTGATGCCTATTGCCTTCTTCCTGGCCGGTTTTTCGGGCGTGGCCAATGCGCAGACGCCCCAGATCAATCTTCCGGACGCGGCCGTGCAGGCGGACGTGCTGCCGCCGGCCTCCATTCCACAGATCACCGACCGGATCAAGTTCTGCCTGGACGCCGTCGTCAACGCCAAGGACATCACCGAGGTCAAGCGGTTCTCGGGATCGCTGATCGATGGCGGATACAACCGCTACGATTCCAACGGTTATCACGCCGCTTTCGCCGCGGAACTGGCCAAAATGAGCGTGCCGGTGCTGGCCAAGCTCGATGAAATCCACGCCGTTCCCCTGGCGCTGTCGTTGTCGATGGTCCCCGAGACGTCCATGCAGCCTTGCCTCGAAGCCATGGTGGTCAACCCTTCGCCGGCGGTCAGGTATTTCGGATGGAAGGGCTTCCTACCCGTACGGGCCAAAGTGATCGCCGCCGGAAAGGGGCCGACCAATAAGATGATCGACCTGCTGGCCAAGCAGTTCACGACGGAGAACAGTTCGGTGGTCCTGGGAGTGATGCTGGAAATGCTGGACTGGCCCGCGCCCGCGGACCCGCAGCTCCAGAAGAAGTCGTGGGAGATCCTCCAGCAGGTCTGGCAGTCGATGGGCGCTCGTGTGGCGGATCGCGACCAGGAAATGAGCCGCTCCTGCCGCACGGCCGTGATAACCCTGGATCACCTCTGGCCAACCCTGACCGGAAAGGACCAGACCAAGGCCCTGCAAATGCTCGTGGACCTGATGTTCTACGCGGCCAAGGCCTATGGTGACGCCGGCGCCGAGGGGCTGGTCGCCGAAATCAACGCCCAGTTGGCCAGGGATTGCGAAACCCTGTTGGCCAAGCTCACCGGCATTCAAAAGAAATCCGTTGCCGACGCCCTGGCGGCCAAGGAAGTGAAGGAACGCAAGACCGCCGTCCCGCTGGCCATTCTGGAAAGTTGGATCCCGGACCTCAAGAGCAAAGGCGTCGTCGCGCCCAAGATTCCCACGCCCCCCGCCGCGCCCGGCACGCCGGAGTAATGAATGACTCTTCGATAACGCACACGCCAAACAGCAAGCTCATGTCGAGACCAAGCTTGCTGTTTGGCGTGTACCTTGTTTCCATGAGGGATATACATGTGAGTGTGATCGCGGACGCTCGCGTTTTTGATTGTCATTTGTGAGTTGCACGCTGTAAATTCCGGCCATGCGCTGGTTCTACATCGTGTCCATCGTCGCGGCGGTCGCCCTCGGGCTGGCGCCCTTCTATTTCATCCAGCCGCAAGACACCTCGATGCTCCGCGGTAAAGTCACGGTTCCCGCCACCAAGCCCGCCGACAAACCCGTCACCCGCGACGTGTCCGTGATGTATGACACCTACGGCGAGAAGATCAAGTCGCTCGACCCGGCCACCTGCGGCGACACCAGTTCCGCCAGTCTCCAGGCCGCTTTCTACGAGACGTTCTACGCCTATCATTACCTCAAGCGCCCGGCCAAGGGCGACGACCCCGACGTCATCATCCCGCAGTTGGCCGCCGCCTTGCCGGAGATTTCCGCCGACGGCTTGACCTGGACGATTCACCTCAAGAAGGGCATTCAGTATCACCGCAACGCCTGCTTCGGCACGGCGAGCGATCCAGCGACGGACCGGCCGCTTTTCGAGGCCGACGGCAAAACGCCCGTGTACAAGTCTCGCGAGATGGTCGCCGACGACTTCGTGCTGGCCTTCAAGCGGATCGCCGATTACCACATCACGACGGAACTGTCGCTGGCCTACATCGAGGACAAAATCGTCGGCGTGGCCGAGTACCGGGCCCGGACGCAGTCGTACCCCAAGGGCAATTTCAACCGCTATTTCAAGGAGGACATCAAGGGCGTCCAGGCCCCGGACCCGCACACGGTCCTGATCCGCCTGACCAAGCCCGCGCCGCAACTCCTGCAAATTCTGGCGATGAACAATTACGCCCCCATTCCGCGCGAGGTGCTGGATTACTGGCTGTCCACCACGCCCGGCACCGGCGAGCAGCGCGTACACCTGGAGCAATCCAGCCGCTCGCCGGAAATCCACGAGTTCCGCGCGGCCGTCGGCACCGGGGCGTATTACCTGCGCGACTTCGTCGACGGCGGACGGATCGTCCTGTGCCGCAATCCCGATTTTCGCCCGGAATTCTACCCCACCGAGGGCGAGCCCGGCGACCGGGAAAAAGGCCTGCTCGATGACGCCGGAAAACGCGTGCCCTTCGTCGACGTGATCTACCAGGACTACACGCCAGAATCCAACCCGATGTGGATGCTCTTCCTGACCCGCCAGACCGACACGGCCTACATCCCGATGGAGCAGTACAAGCAGGTCATCACGACCTCCAAGGAGTTGGACGACCGGATGGCCAGCCAAGGGATTCGCCTGCTGAAGTACGGGGAACCTTCGGTCTATTACCTGACGTTCAACATGGACGACCCGGTGCTGGGCAAGAGCAAGTCGCTTCGCCAGGGCCTGTGCCTGGCGTTCAACGTGGAAGACTACATCCACGTGCTGCACAACGATCGTGGCTTCCGCGCGGTCAACATCGTGCCCAAGGGTTTCGAGGGTCACGCCGAGGCCGGCCCCGGCCCATATTCCCATTATGGCCCGGACCAGGCGCGGGCCAAGTTCGAGCAGGCCAAGAAGGAACTGGTCGCCGCCGGAGTGATCGGCCCGGGCGAGGCGATCCCGACCTTGACGCTGGACCTGGGCGCCTCCGACGAAAGCGGCCGCCGCGAGGGAGAATTGATCCAGAGCCAGTTCCGCCCCTTCGGAATCAATATCGAAGTCGAACCCCAGGATTGGCCGACGCTGTTGGCCAAGGTCAACCGCAAGCAGTTCCAGATGTACGCCTCGGGCTGGTCGGCGGACTACCGCGACCCGGAGAATTTCCTCCAGTTGTTCTACACGCCCAACATTCAGCGAGGCACCAACAACAGCGGCTACAGCGACCCGGAATTCGACAAGCTCTACGAGCAACTGGCCAACATGCCCGTCTCGCCCCGGCGGACGGACCTGTGCGTCGCGGCCATCCGCAAACTCGGCGTGGATTGCCCCGTGCTGCTCCTGAGCGAGCCGATCGCCTACGTGCTGACCCAGCCGTGGGTGTACAACTTCAAGCCGCACCCGTACGGATACGGTTTCGGCAAGTATCGCCGGATCGACGACGCGGCCCGGAAACTGGCGGGGGGAAGGTAATTGACGATTGACGATTGACAATTGACGATTGCAAGAGGATATTTTCCCGCCGTTTCTTCAATTGTAAATTGTCAATTGTCAATTGTAACTTTGTGTGTTTAACATGCTTTTATTTATCATAAGACGTATCGGCTGGGCCGCGCTGACGATCTTCGGCGTGATGCTTTTTACCTTCGTGCTGTTCCGGTGGTTCGTCGCGGGCGACATTGCCGGCGCCAACATCGGCATGAAGGCGCCCGAGCAGGACAAGGCCGCCTGGCGACACCGTCACGGGTACGACAAGCCCATGCTCCTGAACGTCCACCGCCAATTGGCGATCTTCGACAAGACGCAAGGCGACAAGCCTTTTATGATCTCGGACCCGGTCGGCAGCGGCTCGCAGGCCGCCAACTCGCTGGCGCTCGTGCTGGAAAACCCGCCCGAAGAGGAAGAGGGATCGGCCACTTCCGTCAGCGAGCAGGCAAACGAGCAGGCCGGCAGCGCCGTCGAAATCCGCGGCCGCTACCTCTACGGACTCGACCGCGACACGCCCTTGGACAAACTCACCGCCGGCATGGCCGTCGTGGAGAAAGCATCCCCCAGGGCGCCTCATCCCAAGCCGACGATCAAAGTCGAACTGTCGAACGGAGAGACATTCGATGTGGACCTGGGCGGCGCGCGCACGGCCGGCGAGTTGATCGACCGCATCAACAAGTGCCCCCAGAACAAAGGCCGCCTCGTCGCCGGCATCACGGACTATTCCGCCGGCCAGGTGTGGGATTCGCAGTTCTTCCATCACCTGAAGGATTCGCTGACGTTCGAGTCCCGCAGCTTCAAGGACAACCGCAAGCTGCTGGAGATCATCGCCGAGAAAGGCCCGTACAGCCTGTCGATCATGGTTCCGGCGGAGGCGTTCGAGTTCATGCTCGGCTTGGCCGTGGCGCTGCTGGTGGCCTACTATCGCGGCCGGCCGCTGGACAAAATCGGCGTGTTCCTGAGCGTGCTGGGCATGTGCATTCCGTTCCTGGCCTTCATGATCTACGGCCAGGGGCTGATGTTCATGATCGCGCCCAAGCACGCCTACGGCATTTTCTACCGTGCGAATATTTTCCTGCCCATCGCCATCATGGTGATCGCCGGGCTGGGCGGAACGGTCCGGTTCTACCGGACGATCATCCTGGACGAGACCAACCGCGACTACGTCCGCACCGCCCGCGCCAAGGGCCTGCCGCTCACAGCCGTGCTCTTCAAGCACGTGCTCAAGAACTGCATGTTGCCGATCCTGACCAGCATGATCCTCTCGATCCCGTTCCTGATTATGGGCAGCCTGCTGGTGGAAACGTATTTCGGCATCCCGGGCCTGGGCGACCTGCTGGTCTCGAGCATCTGGGACCGCAACGAGCCGATCATGAGCGGCCTGGTGTTCCTGACCGCACTGGTGCTGACGCTGGGCATGTTGATTACCGACCTGTGCTACGCCCTGTTCGACCCCCGGATTAAACTCGCATGAGCGAAGAACCAATAGAAGGCCGTGAGAGCGGTCAGACGCGAAGACCGGATACCGGAAAACCGGATACCGTAACGGCGAAGAACGGACTCTTGCCGTTTACGGTTTCCGGTATTCCGGTATCCGGTCCTCCCGGTCGCAGCCTCTGGGCCGACGCCCGGCGAAGGCTCTGGCGCGACCGCTGGGCCATGCTCTGCCTGGCCGCGATCCTCGTCTACGCGCTGGTCGCCATCGGCGGGAGCCTCTACGACGTGCTGGCGCCCAACCTCCACTGCCCCACCTTCGAGGAAATGAAGGATTACCAGCACACCAACGAACCGCCGACCTTGGAAAGCTGGAAAGCCCTGACCAGCCACCCGTGGACCAACATCCTGGGCACCGACTGGGCCGGACGCCCCGTCCTCATCAAGACCATCCTGGGCGCCAAGGTCTCGATGGCCGTCGGGCTGATGTCCAACATCATCGCCGTGCCGATGGGAATGCTGCTGGGCGCCATCGCCGGGTACTACAGCGGGCGATTCTTCCGCGGCGGAGTGCTGGACGACCTGATCGTCTGGCTGTACTCCACGCTTTCGAGCGTGCCCGGAATTATTTTACTGATCGCCATCAAGTTCGCCTTCAAAGGCCGGACGTTCCTGGGGCTGGACCTGGGCGGCATTCACGGCCTGTACCTGGCGCTGGGCGCGACCAGTTGGATCGGCACCTGCCGCCTGATCCGGGCCGAGGTGATGAAGATTCGCGAACTGGATTACGTCGTCGCCTCGCGGGCCAGCGGCCGAGGGTCGCTGGCCATCCTCATCCGCCACGCCATGCCCAACGTCATGCACATCGGCATCATCAACTTTTCGCTTGGCTTCGTGGGCGCGGTGCAGGCCGAGGTGATCCTCAGCTACCTGGGTTTGGGTGTCGCCGTCGGAACGCCAAGCTGGGGAACCATGATCAACAGCGCCCGAACCGACCTGTTCGCCGGAAAATGGTGGGAACTGTCCGCCGCCGTCACGGCCATGTTCGTCCTGGTGCTCGCCCTGAACATCTTCGGCGACCGCCTCCGCGACGCGCTGGACCCGAAACTGAAAAATGTTTGATGCGAACCGCACCCCCGGCTGCAAGGGCTACGTAACGGCCGTCATCCGACTTTTAGGGCGTAAAACCCATCGAAGAGGGGTTTGTTGTCCATCGTCATTATTCCCAGGTGTCGCAACAACGCAGCATCGTTTATATTGATTGAGTCATACTGCTCAGACGGCTCACCATAGGGCGACGTGAGCTCAACAGAGAGCTTGAATGACTTCCCGTTCTCATATTCCATGCGAATTTGGGATATCGTCATTCCTTGAATAATGCGCCACACCATCACCAACATCGCCGGCTCTCGAGTGGCTCCCAGTGCTTGCAGGAATGCGTCTACCTGCCCAGCATAGGCCTTGTACGCGGACACAAGATCCTGTTCGCTCAATCGGATAGGCAGCCCTCTTCGATTTGCCTCACTGCTTGCCGCTTTCAATACTTCCTTCAGGTTCGCCACCGCCTTCTCTTTGGGTGAAAAAGAATCGATCAGCCAATCCTCACCACACGCTCGAATTAACTGCTCAAGGTCTTGCGGCGGCTCGACACTCATGCGGCGACTCCTTTGGCGCTAGCGGTAAAGATGTCCATGCTAAGGACACTGCGCAAGCCGGAAAGAAACCTGGGAATGACACCAGAATCGGGATCGTCCACGACAATGGTGACTTCTTGATCGCCCACCGAAACCTGAATCATTGTATTGGCGAGTTCCGGCTCGGCGCCCAGCTCATCCCATTTGCGGGCGGTTTCTTCATTCATATAAACGAACACGTCGCTCATCGCCTCGGGGAAAAAGGCATCGACGTGAATGGAGAACTTCTCGCTGGTATATGCGTCTTGCACAACCGCATCTCGCCAAATGTGCCGTACAAGCCTCAGTGACGCAACCATCGCTTGCCGCCGAGTTGCCCGAGTTGCCAGAGTGATGTCAATTCCGCCAATCATTGTGACCCTTCGACTCTTTTAGCATTTGCCATGCGCCTGCTGGCGATTCTTGACGACGATGTAATCGTTTGGACTATAGAAAATATTCTTTCTCCGTGGCGCATTGTAGGGAAGCAGATCTCCAATATCGTCAAATGAGAAGAAATACTGAACCTTCCAACGGGGAAGCCGAAGCCATTGGGCAAGATTCGGGGTGTTTGGTGCAAAGGTCGTGAAGTACGCCCCGTACGGATGCGCGTCCGGGCGAGGCGGCTGGTTCGCCTTGAACGGCCAGTCCCTTTGCGAAGATATGCTCTTCCAGCCCTTATCATCCGTGTAATGGTGCATTAGCGCCGTCATAGTCCTTAAAGATCTCCCGATGCTGTCATCACTCATATTCTGTCGCCAGACGGACAAAAGGTCAAGCGGCAACTACGCCAAGTCCGGAAAGGGGCCAGGAACCTTTGTTGGGATCTTTGCCAGGCAATCAGCGGTGCGAGAGCAAAACGTGCCTGACCCTTCTTCTTTTCAGGCCGATGGCCGCGGCGCCCAGCAGGATCAGCGTCGAGGGTTCCGGTACGGGCGCCACCACCAGATCGATATAGCCCGGATCGATGGTTGTCGAAAGCGAGTAGGCCGTGCCCAGCGGCGCCGCCGGCAGGTCGAAATAGTTCATCACGGGTGTGCCGAAACTCCCGGAAATCAGCCGATAATCGCCCACCCCCGTGGGATCGACCCCGAAGGCAATCGCCGTATGTTGGGCCAGCGTCAGCCCACCGGAGCCGATCACCAGCAGGTCGCCGCTGCCGCCCGGCGTCGTCAGGTCGAAGTCCAGCGCGGTCAGATTCGAGGCGGTCACCAGGCCGCCGACCGTGAGCGTGCCGATCGTGCCCACGCCGCCCGGGGCGATGGTATGCGCGCCGGAGCCGCCGAACACCGTGCCCTGGATCGCCCCGCCGCCAGTGGCGCTGGCCAACGTCCCGGCATTGAGCGTGACGTTGCCGCTACCGGTGGCCGATCCGCTCGCGTTGGCGGCTATCAGCGTGCCGCCATTCACATTGGTCACCCCCGTGTAGGTGTTCGCGACCGACAGGAACATCGTCCCTGGGCCGGTCTTCGTCAGGCTGCCGATGCCGCTGACGTTGCCGCCGAAAGTCACGGAATCGGCCGCGTGGGCGGTGGTCACCAGGTTGCCCGGCGAGGCCAGAACCAGCGGGGCCGATATCGTCTGGCTGCCGCCGCTGACGTTGACCATGCACTCGCCGGCCAAACCGTCCGTCGCCAGCGTGGACAACGTGAGCGTTTGGCCCGGTGAGGCGGCGATGGTGTAGTTTCCGCCGCCGCTGTTGTCCAGGTCGATCTCCTGGACGGTGGCGGAGGAATCGATCCTCACCAAACCGCCGGTCGTGCCGCCGCCGAATCGCGCCACGTTGTCGCCGTTCTGCGGCAACACTCCGCCGCTCCAGTTGGCCGGGTTGCTCCACAACCACGAGCCCGCGCCGTTCCCCCAGGCGCTGATCGTGCCGCTCTCGTAGCGGACCACGAACGCCCCGCCGGCCACCTTCATGCCGTCGCTGTAGACGGCCACCGGAACGATCGTGTTGTCGCCGGGGGCCAGGACGGCTGGATTGAGGTTGATGGCCCCGGGCGAGCCGGTGGCCTGCGCCACGATCCGGCCAAGGCAGGTCAACTCGATCTGCGACACCGTTCCGTCGCCGGCCGCCACCGTCACGCTCAAGGGGGTGGGCGACGAACCCTGCGTCAGGTTGCCCCCGCTGAAGTTGATCGACCGCTGGTGATTGTTCACCACGATCTCTTCGGCCGTGTAGCCTTCGGAGGCGGCTTGGGCGTTGTTGACCCCGACCACGCGGACCTCGTGTATGCCGTCGGAAAGCGTCGCCGTGTTCAAGGTGAAGCTGCCGCTTCCACCGGTGTTGGAGGAATTGATCAGGCCGTCCACCGCCAATTCCAGCTTGCTGATGCCGGTGGCGATCTTGGGGTTGGTCAGTGCGGCGGAGGCGGCGATGGAAATGCTGCCGTTGACGTTGGCGTACGTGGCCGGGGCGGAAGTGAACGCCACCTTGGGAACGTCGGCATAGGGCTGGGCCAACATGTCGCCCAAGGGCATCTGAATGTCGGGGCACCAAACTGACTTGGCAAAGGCCTCGCCCAGGGTCGAGCCGTCGGCAATAAAAGTATAGATGGAGGAATTGGTGAATCGTGCGGCGATGGCGTAGGGCTCGACCACCGAGCCGGTACTGCCGGCGGCGCCGGCGGCGATGAAGGCGGTCGCCTTGGTCTGGCTGTAATCCGGAAAATCGCAGCCGAAGCTGGTCAAGTTGTCGGCCCAGGAGCCCGGAAGATAGGTCGAGCCGTTGGGCAGCGACAAGTTGGACAGGCCGGTGACCGCGCCTGACACGTTGGTGCGGTTTTGCGGCGTGCCGCCGGATGTGTTGTCCTCGTAGGCCCAGGGAATCCCCCGCGCCGTAAGCTGCGTCTCGGTGGCCGACCACTGCCCATCCCGCGTGGTGGAACGAACGTCGCCGTTGTCTTCAAAATAGACGGTCCCGCCCGGGCGCGCGCCGTCCGCGGCAACGGCGGATTGCAGGCTGGCGATGACCTGGGCGGCCGTGTTCCCGTTGGCCCCGGTGTAGCCGATCGCACCCGACATGTAGTATTGCGTGCTGATATTCTTCCTCGCCAAGGAATAATCGACGGTGTACGAGGAGGAGTGAACGATGGCCGGGTTGTCGCCGATGGGAATGTTGCTGGGGGACTGGTAAAGCCCTGTGGACGAGCCAAAGTCATAGATGGAATTTTGCAGGGTCAGTCCTGATCCGTTGGTCAATGGCGTCAGCAGGCTCAGGGCGTAATTGAGCGAGGCGGCGGTGCTGTCAGGAATCATGGACGCCGGCGTGACCGTGTACGAAACAGGCCCGCCGATCGTGGCGATGTAGTTGATCTGGCCGCTCAGGCCGCGGGCGGAGATGGCCGCGGAGATGGGCGTCAGATAAGTGCTCATCACATCCGCCTGGGTGATCGGGGCGCCGTCATTCTGGTAGTAGGACGGCGGCGCGATGAACACGATGTTGCTGGAGGGGATGTCCCGCAGGGCGGCGTAGGCGTTGGCGATCTGGAGGGAAGGTGCGTCGTTGGGATTTACGACCAGGAGCATGTTGTCCCCGCCGCCGCCCGCCAGAGCAGCCCGTCCGCTCAAGCAGCACACCGCCGCCAGGAGGATTGCCCAGAACCGCAAGCCGCGCCGACCGCAATCGCCGCTCTGACGTCCCTTGAGACTAGTTCCGACCTTGCCCATAAGACCTCTCTTTGTCTGGCCCGAATTTGCCCGTCGCGCTTCTGGCTGACGACTGACTCCAGCGATGCTCACGATTCTACCGGGGTTTGGCATTTCGTTCAAGAAACTTCCGGTTTTCCAGCCTCTTGGCTATTGCGGAACCAAAGAACATCCACCGAATTTGTAAAGGTATTCTATTCGCCCCATTGATGAATCACCCCGGGCGACAACGGCGCCCCAAACTTAGCGGTCTGGACTTATTTCTCCAAAGACCCGTTTCTCGGTTACGAATTGCCGTCCGCATTTTTACAATGGGCTGGATCGCCCATGACGAAACCCGACGACATTCTGCTTCGCGTGCGAAACCTGCGGACGCACTTCGCCACCGACGACGGGCTGGTCAAGGCCGTGGACGGGGTGAGCTTTCGCATCGGGCGGCGGCAGACCTTCGCGCTGGTGGGCGAGAGCGGTTGCGGAAAGAGCGTGACGGCGTTTTCGATCATGCGATTGCTCCAGGCGCCGCCGGCGAGGATCGAGGCCGACTCCATCAACCTAGAGGGCGTGGAATTGCTGGACCTGTCCGAGGCCCGGATGCGGCAGGTTCGCGGGGCCAGGATCAGTATGATTTTCCAGGAGCCGATGAGTTCGCTCAACCCGGTCTATTCCTGCGGGAACCAGATCGTCGAGGCCATCGAGCTGCACCGCAACCTTCGCGGCGGCGCGGCCCGCGCGCTGGCCGAGGAAATGCTCGCCAAGGTCGGCATCCCCGACCCCTCGCGGCGATTCGACGAATACCCCCACCAACTGTCGGGCGGCATGAGGCAGCGCGTGATGATCGCCATGGCCCTGTCGTGCAATCCGCGCCTGCTGATCGCCGACGAACCCACCACGGCGCTGGACGTGACCATCCAGGCGCAAATCCTGGACCTGCTCAAGGGGCTCCAAGGCCAGGGTGGACTGAGCATCCTGCTGATTACGCACGACCTGGCCGTGGTGGCCGAAACCGCCGACGTGGTCGGCGTCATGTACGCCTCGAAGATCGCCGAGCTGGCCGACGTGAATTCGCTGTTCGCCTCGCCGCTGCACCCGTACACGCAAGGGCTGTTTCGTTCGATCCCGCGCCTCGGCCAGAAGCACCGGCGGCTCGAGACGATCCCCGGCACGGTGCCCAACCCGCTGCAATTCCCCAGCGGATGCAAGTTCCACCCGCGCTGCCCGCTCTGCCAAGGCCACCGGCCCTGCATCGAAATCGAGCCGCCGCTCCGCGAAGTGCGGAAAGGCCACTGGGCCGCCTGCTGGAAATGCCCGGGTTATGACACGGCGCCCGAAACCGATCCCAGCGCCCCGACGGAAGAATGACCAATGACCAATGACGCAATGACCAATCAATACTTCAATGACCAATGTCAAATGCCCAATGCGGAAATGTGCATCCGTCCGTACTGGTCATTTGTCATTAGTTCAAATTGGTCATTGATTGGTCATTGCGTCATTGGTCATTTCCCGGGGGCGAGGCAAGATCATGACTGAGCAACAAAACCTCCTGGAGGTCAAAAACCTTAAAACCTACTTCCCCGTTCGGGGTGGTTGGCTGGGGCGCAAGCAGTACGTTCGCGCGGTGGACGGCGTGGATTTGAGCGTTCGCCGAGGCTCGACGCTGGGGCTGGTGGGCGAGAGCGGGTCGGGCAAGACCACTGTCGGGCGGACGATCTTGCGGCTGGTCGAACACACCGCCGGCACCGTGCGATTCGACGGCATGAACGTACTGGAGATGCGGGCCGCGGACCTGCGGCGGCTGCGGCGGAGAATGCAGATCATTTTTCAGGACCCGGTCGGTTCGCTCAACCCGCGCATGACCGTCGGCGACATCGTGGCTGAACCGCTGGCCGTGCATGACCTGGTGCCGCGGCGGCGGCGGCGAATCCGCGCGGGCGAACTGATGGAACGCGTCGGCCTGGCGGCCGCGTACGTCAACCGCTACCCGCACGAATTTTCCGGCGGGCAGCGCCAGCGGATCGGCATCGCCAGGGCCTTGGCGGCCCAACCGGATTTCATCGTCTGCGACGAGCCCGTCAGCGCCCTGGACGTTTCGATCCAGGCGCAGATCCTCAACCTGCTGCGCGACCTGCAAGGCGAGATGGGCCTGACCTACCTGTTCATCGCGCACAACCTGGCCGTCGTCGAGCATTTCGCCGACGACGTGGCCGTCATGTATCTCGGCCGCATCGTCGAGCAGGCGCCCGCCGACATTCTTTACGCCAATCCGACGCACCCGTACACGCAGGCGCTGCTCTCGGCGGTGCCGGTGCCCGACCCGCAACACAAGAGCGCCGGAACCAAGTTGCCCGGCGAGACGCCCTCGCCGATCTCCCCGCCCGCAGGCTGCCACTTTCATCCGCGCTGCCCGCTGACCCGAACGCTCGCGCAGCAGTTGCCACCCAATCAGACGCGGAAGATCATTTCGGACGCCGAGCCGGTGAACATCTGCCGGCAGTGCATCCAGATCGATCCCCAACTCCGCCCCGCCGGCGACGACCCGCGCCACGTCCACGCCTGCACAATCAAACAGGAAAATAGGGACGCTACCCTATTTCGTTGTTTGAAATAGGGTAGCGTCCCTATTTTCCATGCTACGAGTCCGTCGCTATTTTTCTGAGATTTGTTGTGGTTTTCTTTCGCGTGCGGCGGCGGCGTCCATGGCGAACATCAGGGTTCCTTGCGGATTGACTCGCGCCGCGGGCAGGCGGGTCTTGGTTTCGCCTCCCTCGCCCAGGATGTCGGCCATCACCTGCGCTTTATCCTCGCCGGTGACCAGGCAGATGACGTAGCGGGCGGCGTTGATGAGCGGGAAGGTGAAGGTCATTCGGTTGCGCCCCAGCACGGGCACGAAATGGGCGATCACCAGTTTTTCCTGCTCGTCCAGCGCGGCGGTTCCGGGGAAAAGGCTGGCGGTGTGGCCGTCGCCGCCGATGCCCAGCAGCACCAGGTCGAACACGGGGATTCCGTCAGGCCCGGCGGGGACGACGTTGCGAATGGTCTTTTCATACTCGACGGCGCCGCCGCCCAGGTCGTCGCGGTCGGCGGGCATGGGGTAGATATTGCCCGGTTCGACCGGCAGGGAATCCAGCAACGTGCGCTGCACCATGCGGTAGTTGCTCTCGATGTTGTCGTGGGGCACGTCGCGCTCGTCGCCGAAGAAGAACTCCACGCGCTGGTAGGGCACATTGCTCCGGACGGCCTGCCCGGCCAGGTACTGGTACAGCGCCCGCGGAGTGGTTCCCCCCGCCAGCGCCACGCGGAAGACGTTCTGCCGGTTGACCGCCTCGCAGATCATCGACTCGATCATCACGCCGACCACCTGCACCAGCCGCTCGACGTCTCCCTCCACGATCACGACTCGTTTGCTTTCCATAGCCTTCCTTTCTTTCAGAGCAAGTTTCTAATCATACCACGTCTGGTAAGCATCGCCCAGCAGCTCATTCGCCTTGGCCGGCCCCCAGGTCAGTGGCGCGTATTCGAGCAGCTTCGGCAGGCCGGTGTTCGTCCAGGCCTGGCGGATCGGGTCGATCAGCCGCCAGGAGGCCTCGACCTCGTCGTCGCGGATGAAGAGCGTCGCCTGGCCGAGCATGGCGTCCAGCAGCAGGTGTTCGTAGGCCTCGGGGCTGGCCCATTCAAAACTCGACCCGTATTGAAAATCCATCTTCACGGGGCGAAGGATCATGTCAGGCCCGGGGACCTTGGCATCGACGACCCACGCGACGCCTTCGTCGGGGAAAATACGGATGACCAGGCGGTTGGGGCTGCGGAACTCGCACCCGCCGCGCGAGAACAGACGCGTCGGTTCGCGGCGGAACACCACCACCACGCGGCTGGCCTTGGCGGCCAGTTCCTTGCCCGTGCGCAGGTAGAACGGAACGCCCGCCCATCGCCAGTTGTCCACGAAAAGTTTCAGGGCCGCGAAGGTCTCGATCTGCGAATCGGCCGCCACGCCGCTTTCATGCCGGTAGTCCGGAGTTTCCTTCCCTTTGCCGTATTGCGCGCGAACGGTCTGCGCGGCCACCTGTTCGGGCGTCAGCGGGTCCATCGCGCGGAGCACCTTGACCTTCTCGTTGCGGATGTCCTCCGTCGACAGCCGCGAGGGCACGTCCATCGCCACCAGCGTCAGCAGTTGCAGCAAATGGTTCTGCACCATGTCCCGCAGCGCGCCGGCCTGCTCGTAATAAGGCCCCCGCCGCCCCTCCATACCCACCGTCTCGGCGACCGTGATCTGCACGTGGTCCACGTGCTGGGCGTTGAGCAGCGGCTCGATGATCCGGTTGGCCATCCGCAGCGCCAGCACGTTCATCACCGTTTCCTTGCCCAGGTAATGGTCGATGCGGAACACCTGCGACTCCGTAAAATGCCGCCGCAGCAGTTCATTCAAGGCGCGGGCCGACTCCAGGTCGTGTCCGAAAGGCTTCTCGATAACGATCCTCGCGAACGAGTTCCTCCCCGTCGGGCGACTCAGGCCCGCCTTGCCCAGATTGTCGATAATGTCCCCGAAGGTGTCGGGCGTCATGGCCAGGTAGAACATCCGCCGCTCGCCGGTCTTGTGCTGCACGTCCATCTCGCTGAGCCTGGCGCCCAGGTTGCGATAGTTTTCGTCGTCGCCGGCCTGGAGCTGGAAGTAATGCCATCGCTGGGAAAAGTTTTTCCACAATTCTTCATCGGGCTTCTGCCGCGAGAATTCCTTGACGGCCTTGAACATCTGGTCGCGGAATTCCTGGTCGGTCCTGGGCTTCCTGGCGACGCCCAGGACGGCGAACTCCTCGGCCAGCAGGCCGTCCACGGCCAGGTTGTACAGAGCGGGCGCGATCTTCCTGGCGGCCAGATCCCCGGTGGCGCCGAAGAGCACGAACACGCACGAGGGCTGTCGCTGTCGCTTCGACTGGGCCTCGCCCAACAAACCGCTTTCGAGCGAATCCATTTCCGAACTCCTTTGCTGCCGCGACGTATCCACCGCGCGGCGCGAGCGTCCGCCCGGCGATTACCAGAGCGGACCTCTTCTTTTATAGTCGGCTAAGTGGCGCGGTTTCCGGTACTTTTCGCGAAAACGGAAAAACAGCATTCACCACAGAGGACACAGAGATCACAGAGAAAGAATTTTCAAACGACGAAGAAACAACCAAACGAGTGAACGGGGGGGCCGCTCTTCGTTGTTTCTTCGTTGTTTCTTCGCCGTTTAAATCTTCTCTCTGACTCTGTGACCTCTGTGACCTCCGCGGTAAAAGTCTTCTCCGGACGGAGTCAGGACAGTAGAATGTCCCGATGCAAATTCGACCCGCGAAAATTTCGGACGCACGC
>CAZYDC010000009.1:0-21817 GCA_964646065.1 uncultured Planctomycetaceae bacterium
CGCCTGGCTGCTGATCAGCCTGGCCTACGTGGCCATGACCACCGTCCGCAAGACGTACGGCATGAAGATGATCTCGGCCACCATACGCCCCGAGCAGTTGAATCTCGTCGTCGAGGCGCTTAAAGACGGGGACAACATCATGGGCATGACCGTCAGCAAAGTCCGCGGCTTCGGCCGGCAGATGGGCGACGCCGACGGCAACGGAAACGGACACGGAAAGATCACCTTCGTCTCGAAGCTGCGCGTAGACGTGGTCGTCAAGGAATGGGACGTGCCTCGGGTCATGGAGATCATCGGCGAGGGCGCCCGCACCGGCAACGTCGGCGACGGAAAGATATTTGTCATGGACGCCTCCGAGGCCATGCGAATCCGCACCGGTGAAACGGGAGTCAAGGCGATCTAATGCCTTGCCGCGCGTGAAATGACGAATCCGGGTGCCCTGCCCAAGTCAGCGCGGGCATGGCACCTGTCAGTGGACCAATGACAGAACATCAGGAATGAAAACATGAAGAAAATTGAAGCCATCATCCGCACCGCCAAAGTGGGCGCCGTCTGCGAGGCCCTCGAACGGATCGGACACCCGGGCATCATAGTCACCGAGATCGAAGGCCACGGAAAACAAAAAGGCATCGAGCAGCAATTCCACGGGAAGACCTACAAGGTGGATTTCCTGACCAAGGCCTGCCTCCAGGTCATCGTCAACGACGGCGAAGTGGACTCGATCATCGACGCCATCTGCGTCGCCGCCGTCACCGGTAAAGAGGGCGACGGAAAGATCTTCATCTACCCTGTCGAGGACGTCGTCCGCATCCGCACCGGCGAACGAGGCACCCTGGCCGTCTGAGAGGGTTCAGCGGGCGTCCGGATTGCGCCCCGCCGGCGGCCAGGTTTCGCTGAGGATCCATCGCGGGGCGTGCTTGGCCACGCGATCCGACTCGGTCATGATAAAATGCGGATCGCCCGGATCGCCGTCGGCGGAGACCTTGAATTGGAAAAGCTTGGGGTCGGTCTGGTGGAAGCTCGTGCGCCCCGCGGAATCGCCATGCTGGCCATCGACGTTCCCGAACATGGCCGTGCCCGTGCCCAGCATAACGGTGTCCTGAGGGTTGTACCCGTTCACGATCCCGCATTGAGTCATCGTCAGGGCCTTGCCCAACGGGTAGTCGGCCGAGATGCTGCTGGACAGCAGAATGGCGCCCCGAACCGGTTTGGCGTCGGGCAAGTCGGCCAGCGCTTCCAGCGTGAACACGGCCACGCCGCCTCCGGCACTGTGGCCCACCAGGAACACCGGACAGCCCGGATGCCTGGTCTGGTATCGCACGATTCCCTTGGCCAGTTCCACAGCCGCGCGGCGATTCCCGGCGACATCCGTCTGGTTCACCAAGAGGCCCAGGCCCGGAACCGGGAACCCCCAACGATAGATCGCCAAGCCGTACGATACACCCGCATCGTCCAGACCTTTGCGAACGTCGCGGTTGGCGGAGTCTTCCCCTTCGATGCCCGGAAGAATGATCACAATCCCTTTGTTCATGCGATCGGGGTTCACGAAGTGCGCGTCCCGGTCCACCTTTTCCTTCGTGCTGGTGGCGCATCCGGCCAGGGTCACGGCCAGCATCAGCGCCAGGGACAGGCCGCGTTCAAGGCGCCCCCGGCCCGGTCCGGCAGGATTCGTTGCGGCCTTCGTCACGGGGTTTTCCTCCGCGAGGCTTGAAAATCTATCGCCTGGGCGGCGACCTCCAGATCATGTGTGGCGCTCTTTCGGATGAGAAATATCTTGACGGTCCCGCCGGGGATATCCGGATGAACCCACGTCTGGAGCAGAACGTCCTCCGACGTGGGCAGCGGCCCGCCAAACTCGGCGTGGACGGCCACCTCCTTCCCCTTGCACCGGAAAGTCCCGCCTTTCACTTGGAAGGTGTCGTCATCCAAGTCCTTCACTCGGGCCTGGGGGTTGGTTCGAGGATTGTCCGCCGGTTCGATCCTGGCCGGCTCGACTTTGCGGATGAGTTCCGGCGGGTGGCCTTTGCCGTCCTGAATCTCCACGGATCGTTCCAGGACAACCTGCCGGGGGTCGACCTCCAACAATCGCTGGATGAACAGAACCTTCTGCCGGTCCTGGCCGACCTTGCGGGTGCCCTGGAAGGTAACGCTCGCCCCCGGTTCAAAGCTCGCCCAAGCCTGGTACGTGGGGTTAGCCACCAGCCCGGACGAAACGGATGCACAGCCGGTCGTCCATCCGCTCAGAGCCAGGAGCAACACGCACGCCTGCACGAAGGTCAGTCTCATGGTCGCCTCATTCCGCCAACGATGCTTCGCCCATTATCCCCAAGGCAGCCAGGAATGTCCATAACTCGACGGACGGCACTATCGACGAAAACGCTCAAACACTCCGAGAAATGACTACGTTTGTGACCTGCTTCCAACGATGACTACTGCCGAAGGTGGGAGTCGAACCCACACGCCCACTGAAGGACTCAGGATTTTGAATCCAGCGCCGACGTTGGCGGATTCTACACTTGCGCACGAAGGCGCACAAGAAGGCGCACAAGAAGGCGAAGGTGATGACGAACCTCCGTTAGCCGACGCTGATTTGGCCCAAGTTGCGAGCGCATGGGCCACACTCCCCCAACACATTCGCGCCACAATTCTCACGCTGGTCAACTCGGCCAAGGAGGCCAAGCGATGACCAGCACCCCGCACAAACCGACTCCTTCGGCAACATGCCATCCTCAAGAGGGCCGGGATAAGAACAAGATTCATGCCGAGAACATCCCGGTATGTCTCAAGCAACTGCCCCGATGGGTCTGCTGGCGGTACGAGAATCACGGCAAGCCCAAACTGGACAAGGTTCCTATCGACCCCAAGACCGGCAACCGGGCCAGCAGCACGGACCCGGCGACATGGACGACGTTTGAGGAGGCGTTGGCGACATTCCAGCAGTCTGACGATCTGGACGGAATCGGCTTCGTGTTTGCCGCCGGCGGCGGCGACTGCGGCGTGGACTTAGACAAGAGCATCGACCCGACAACGGGGCTACTCAAGCCGTGGGCTCGACAGTTTGTAGACCAATTGAATTCCTACACGGAGATTTCACCGTCCGGCACAGGGGTTAAGGTTTTCATCCGTGCATCCAAACCGGGCGACCGCTGCCGAACGGCATATCAGGACGGCGAGGTTGAGATATACGACTCTGGCCGATTTTTCACCGTAACGACGCAACGGATGGACGGACTCAGCGCCGCTGTCGAGGAACGCCAGGCACAACTTGAAGAGATATACGCTACCGTCTTCGGCGATTCCAAGCCCGCCAGCAAGTCGCAACCTCCGCCGCCGACAGGCCAGGCGCCAGCGATCAGCGATGACGAAATTATCAGATTGGCCTGTTCCAGCCGCAAGCTCGGCGCGAAGTTCACGGCGCTGTGGGCTGGGCAATGGGAGAACCGCTTCACTTCGGCCAGCGAAGCCGACTCGTCCCTGGTCTTCATGTTGGCGTTCTACACCAAGGACGCGGCCCAGCTTGACCGCATCTTTCGGCGGTCGGGCCTGAAACGGGACAAATGGGACGAACAGCGCGGCGAGAACACCTATGGCCAGGAGACGATCCGCAAGGCGCTGGAACTCGTGACCGAACAGTACCAGCCGCGGAAGAAAGACCGCAAGCCGCCAGTCGGCCCAGCATTACCCTCCGTGCCGGCAAACGGGAACCTGCCGCAGATTATCATCGATAATATCCAACTTAGCGACCTGACGGCCGCGGGAATAAACGCCCTTCGACGCGCGAACGTCCCGCCCATCATTTTCGTACGCTCCGGGGCGTTGAGCCGCGTGACCCCGGACGAAAAGGGCCAGCCCGCAATCGAGCAGGTCGATAAGGCGAAATTGCGGGCGCGGCTCACCGTCGTGTCCGTGTTCTTCAGCATCGGCAAGAAGGACAATCTGGTCGGCACGAATCCGCCCTTGGCCCTGTGCGAGAATATCCTGGCCCAGGGAGCGTGGCACTTCCCGCCGCTGATTGGCGTGGCTCGCTCGCCGATCCTGCGCCGCGACGGCACGATCTGCACGAAACCTGGATATGATGCTGAGTCGCAACTCTATTATTGGCCCGACCTCGGACTGGTCGTTCCGCCGATTCCTAACAACCCCTCCGTCGATGAAGTGAAGGTAGCCAAGGGTGCCCTTATCGACCTGATAGTGGAGTTTCCGTTCGCGGACGCCGCCGGCATCCCCAATGCCATAGCTATCCTGCTGACGATCCTCATGCGCTCGGTTATCTCCGGGCATGTGCCCTTGGCCATCGTGGACGCGCCGTTGCAGGGCACCGGCAAGACGTTGATGGTGACGGTCTTGGGCATAGTCGCCATCGGCCTCGTTTGTGGGGAGTCGATTCCCGACAAGCAGAATGCCGACGAGTGGCGGAAGAAGATCACATCGGTGTTGTTGAAGGGTATGCCGTTGGTGCTGTTGGACAACGTGCCCGACAACAGCACCATCGACGCCCCGCCCCTAGCGGCAATGTTGACGACGCACATATGGTCCGACCGCATCCTGGGCAAGACAGAAAGTGTACAGTTACCCGCCCGGTCGGTATGGGTCGCCACCGGCAACAACCTCCGAGTCGCCGGCGATATGCCCCGGCGCTGTTACACCATCCGCATGGACGCCAACACGGAAAAGCCATGGACGCGAACTAAATTCAAGCACCCCGACATCGAGGAATACGCGGTGACCAACCGTGGCCGTCTCCTGGCCGCCGCCTTCACCCTGATCCGCGCCTGGTATGCCGCGGGCAAGCCCAAGGCCAATGTGCCAGCCTTCGGCAGCTTCCAAGAGTGGGCAGACACCATCGGCAGCGTGCTGGCGCACGCGGGCATCAAGGGATTCCTGGCCAACCTCGACGATGTGCGGGCCATCCAGGACGAAGACACGCTCCAATGGCAGGCGTTCTTTGCCGCCTGGTGGAACTTGTTCGCCGAGCGTACGAAGACGGCGGATGATATCGCCCAGCGCATTCTTGAGGACAAGATGCACAGCGACATTCCCTTGCCTGATACCCTGCTGGTCAATCTGGACAAGGGGGATGGTGCGCTGAAGCGTTCTCTTGGCCATAACCTATCCCGCCTGACGGGGCGCCTCTTCGATGGGCGCAAGCTGTGCGACGCGGGCACGGACGCGCATCGCAAGGTGCGCACATGGCGATTGAGCCCTCAAAATGGGTCGATTCCGGGGGGCGCAACCCCGCTATCCCCGCACAACCCCGCAGCTAACCCCGCAGACGGAGGCGAGCAATGACAACGACTTACAACGATTTGCGGGTAAGGCGGGGATATTTCGTCAATGCTACACGTATACGCGCGCGCACACGCGAGATGTTGAACGGGCTGGAAATAACCCCGCATAACCCCGCTAACCCCGCAAACCGTCCGTGCCACTATCATCTGGCCATCAATCCAGCAAGGCCAAAAGGTACTACCGGCGACGTGCAGGCCTGCGACCGTGACGGGGACGGTTCCGCGGCGGGTTTGTTTCGTTCGACGGCGCACACACAAGGCAAGGAGGCGTAAGCCATGAATATCGAGCAGTGGGAAATCGACCGTGTAAAGCCCTATGACAAGAACCCCCGCCGCAACGACAAGGCGGTGGACGCCGTGGCGAAGTCCATCAGCGAATACGGTTGGCGGCAGCCGATCGTTGTGGACAAGGACGGCGTGATTGTCGTCGGCCACACGCGGTACAAGGCGGCGCTCAAGCTGGGCCTCAAGACCGTGCCCGTTCACGTTGCCGCGGACCTGACGCCCCAGCAGGCGCGGGCCTACCGCATCGCCGACAACCGGACGAACGAGGCGGCCGAGTGGGACGTGGACCTCCTGCCCATCGAACTCGGCGAGCTTCGGGGCAACGGTGTTGATCTGAAGCTCCTGGGCTTCACCGACAAGGAACTGGCCGAGTACCTCAAGGAGTTCGACACCAACCTTGAAGGCGGCGAGGGCGACGCCGAAGAGACCGCCGAAACCATCCGCTGCCCCAAGTGCGGGCACGAATTCCCCTTGGAGTGAAGTCGTGAGGAGCGTGTCAGCACACAACACAGAACCGTCAGATAGCTGGAATCCGGGATTCTGCCGTATCCGGTATTACTTTCGTGAAGACGCAGGTCTTGTGCCCGATATGGCTCTTGACATCCCAAACCATGTGCTCAATTCGGACCACTTCGAGAGCCCCTTTCACAAGATCGCTAGCGCCTTCCCAACATCGTGGGTTAAGGATGTCGCCAGTGTGTATGGCTCCAAAAGGCGTCTGTCCATCAAAGGAAACCAATACATCATGGCCGCTGCCTGGTTCGTAGATTTCGAGGTAATACTGCACTGGTTTGAATCCGCTCATGACCTGGTCTCCTGGCTGCAAGGAATCGTGCAAACTATCCACAAGGCTTCTTTCCGAAACCAACTACTCGCGAAAAGAAACCCCACCATGTAGTTAATACTAACCGAGAAACTGAATACCTACAAGTGGTTCAGTGCCGAAACTGTTGTCGCGGTGATTGCCGAAACCATCCGCTGCCCCAAGTGCGGGCACGAATTCCCCCTGGAGTGAAACCATGAGCGTCGAAGTCGCCGTCTACGTCCAATCCAAGTACGCCAAGCCCGCCTACACGGTCGAAAGCTACAACGTCCGCGCCTGGCCCGGCCTGGAAATGATCTGCCATGCTTTGCGTCAAGCCGGGATCGAGGTGGACTACTGCTCATCCGCCACGGCCGGGCGGTACAAGGTCGTGCTGGTGTCCATCACGTCCGGCTGCGACTGGTATCCCTTCGTCGGCGAGCGGCTGGGCTGGCCCAAGACCGTCAAGCCGACCATCATCGCCGGCGGCGCGGGCTTGTTGAACGTCCGGCCGTTCCTCCGATGGTGCGATACCTTCTGCCTGGGCCGGTCGGAGGAGTACGTCGTGCCGGTGGTCCGGGCGGCGCTGGCCGGGGAACGATACGAGCACCCCTCCGTCATCCACACGGCCGACTTCGACGTGAACAAGGCGTACACCATCGACGCCGGCGACGGCCTGTATCCGCACGCGGTCCCGCTGGCCAACGGCAAGACATGGCAGGAATCGGCCTATGGCTGCCAGCGGAAGTGCATGTTCTGCGCGTACACCTGGCACAGGCGGCACGTCGGCGGCCTGCAAAACGAAGCAGGCGCCGGCGATGTCCTTTGGGGCGGATCGGCAGAGAAGACCATCTTCGAGCTTGACCTCGCCAACCCGGACACGTGGGGCCTGCCCAAGCTGCGGATCGTGGGCCTCGATGGGTTCTCGGAGCGGTTGCGGCGGATGGTGAACAAGCCGATCACACGCGACATGCTCCGGGGCTTCTTCCGGGGCCTGGCGGCGGCGAAGGTAGCGCCGAACCACATGAAGATATACAACATCGTCGGCTACCCCACGGAAACCGAGGCCGACTGGTTCGAGTTCCTTGAAGACATTACCGTCGGGGATGAAGGCTGGACGAAGATCGATCCCCAATGGGGCATCGAGGTCCCCTCCACGCCGTTCCGCCCCATGCCGGCGACGCCCTGCGCGTGCTGGCCGATGAATCCGACCAACTACCGCGGCCGGATCGTCAAGGTACTCAGCCAGGGCAAGCATCGCGAGTACAAGGGCATTTTCTATCGCGGCAATCGGTTCTGGGCGGCAGAGAGCCGCGGCACCGAGAGCCTGCCGACGGTCATTATGGACGCCTTGGTGCTTCGCGGCGTGGAAGATGACTCCGAGGTAATCGCCAGCATTGCCACGTCTGCAAAATTCCGCGGCGCGTCGATGTCGCATAGGGCGGCCATGCTGGAGCGGCACGTCGATGTCGCCCGCCTGTTCGGCGCGTACACCTGGGACACACTGCCGACGCGGTATCTCACCAGCTACACGGCAACCGACAAACTGAAGGGCATGGACACCGTGGCGCGTGAACGGGCCGGCAAGCCATGGCCGGGAAGTGAGGGCGCTTGAGCGAGGAACTGGACATCCGGTCCCTGTCGGTCACGGCCGCGGCGAAGCTGCTGAAGGTGCAGGCCAAGACCGTCCGCGAACAGATCCGCCGTGGCCTGCCGCTGGTGGGCGGCAAGGTTGACTTGATCGTCTACGGGGCCTGGCTCAACCGGCAGGAGGAGCGAAAGAAGGCCAATGGCGCTTGACCCCAACAAGCTGAGCCGGAACGAACTCGTCCAGCTTCTCAATTCGACGGGCATGGGCGAGTGCATCACGCGCGGGCGACTCAATTCGCAGATGAACCGCTCCGGCCGGCGCTGGCATGACGGGCGGAACATCCGGTTGCTGGACTATCTCCGCTGGCTGGTCCGCGAAGTCGAACGGCCGGCCAAGGCACGGATCAACGGCCGCGCCGCGGACCTTGCCCGCAAGAACACGGACACCTGGCGAAGCCAGAACGTGGCGCCCGTGCCCGATGTTGTCGATCCGATCCGCCGGGAGCGGGCCGTAGCGAGCTTCCGTTTCTTCTGCGAAACGTACTTCGCCGCGGCGTGCAGCCGCGCGTGGTCGGAGGACCACCTTCGCGTCATCGACAAGATCGAGCGGGCGGTGAAGGAGGGCGGCCTGTTCGCCTTCGCCATGCCGCGAGGCTCGGGCAAGACGACCTTGGCCCGGCTGTCGGCTCTGTGGGCGGTCCTGGGCGGCTACCGGCCGTTCGTGTGTCTGATCGGCGGTTCCCAGGACCGGGCGATTGAACTGCTGACCCCCATCCGCAAGGCCATTCTGGAAAACCCGCTCCTGCTGGCCGACTTCCCCAAGGCGGTTCACCCCTTGCGGAAGCTCCAGAACAACGCCCGCCGGCAGATCGGCCAGCACATCGACGGCAAAGCCACTTACTGCACCTGGGCGACGGACAAGCTGGTGTTCCCGACCGTCGAGGGCTCCGAGTCATCCGGGGCGATCATCGCCGTGACCAGCCTGGATTCCAACATGCGCGGCCAGCAGCACACCACGATGGACGGTCGGACCTTGCGCCCGTCGCTAGTCCTTCTTGACGACCCCCAGACCCGCCAGTCGGCCCGCTCGCCCTCCCAGACCCGCTACCGGCTCCAGCTTCTCACTGGCGACGTGCTGTGCATGGCCGGGCCGGGGGAGTCCATCGCGGCGGTGCTGACATGCACAAAGATATACGCCGGCGACCTGGCCGACCAAATCCTTGACCGGCAGAAGAATCCCGAGTGGCAAGGCGAATGCACCAAGCTCGTCTATGCCTTCCCCGTTAACGAAAAGCTCTGGGACGAATATGCCCGCTTCCGCGCCGAGGGGTTGCGGACGGGCAAGGGCCTGGCGCCCGCCACAGAGTTCTACGCGGCCCGCCGCGAGGCAATGGACGCCGGGGCCGTCGTCGCCTGGCCGGAACGGTTCGACCCCAAGACGGAGGTATCCGCAGTGCAGCACGCCATGAACTTGAGGCTCCGGGACGAGGAGGCCTTCGCCGCGGAATACCAGAACGAGCCGGTATCGGAGCAATTCGAGGAAGACCGCCTCATCGCCGACGACGTGGCCGGAAAAACCAACGGGCGCCCTCGCGGCGAAGTGCCGCAGGCGGCAACCCGCGTTACGGCCTTTATCGATGTGCATGACAAGCTCTTGTTTTGGTGCGTCTGCGCATGGGAGGAAGACTTCACCGGCTACATCATCGACTACGGAACTTTCCCCGACCAGAAGCGGTCGTACTTCACCCTGCGGGACGCCACGCACACGCTCGCCGCGTCGTTCCGTGGGGCAGGCCGCGAGGGCGCTATCCAGGCCGGCGTGGAGAAGCTGGCCACGGATTTACTGGCCCGGACGTGGACGCGAACGGACGGCGCGGCGCTCCAGATCGAGCGGCTACTGATTGACTCTGGCTATCTGCCGGCGGTATGCAACGCCGTGGCGATCAAGGTGGGGCCAGCGGTGCTGCTGTCGAAGGGCATGGGCCTCAAGGCAGGCAACAAACCAATGGCGGCCTACACGCGCCGGCCCGGTGAGCGCTACGGCTTCAACTGGTACATTCCAAACGTCTCGCGGTCAAGTGAGTTCCGGCATATCGCCTTCGACGCGAACTCATGGAAGAGTTTCGTCCACGCCCGGCTCGCGACCACCGCGGGCGACCCAGGGGCGATGACGCTGTTCGGGAAGAAGCCCGAACAGCATCGGCTCTTTGCCGAGCACGTCGCCGACGCGGAAACCTACGTCGTCACCGCGGGCCAGGGCCGGACGGTCCACGAGTGGCGGCCCAAGCCGTCCAAGCCGGACAACCATTGGTTCGACTGCCTGGTGGGCAACGCCTGCGCCGCGTCCATGCTGGGCGTAAATCTTCCGGGAATGAAGCCCCTTGCCGATGAACGCAAACCCCTCAAGCTGTCCTCTTTGATACGGAGGTCGTGATGAACGACGAGAGAACACCACTGAAGCTAAGTGAGCTTTCCGGCGACCGCGATGAGCGCGGATTGATCTGCAAGAAATGCGGGTGCAGGGACCTGCGGGTTATCTACACGCGGGATCGCTTCGGTGGCCGCCGTCGCAAACGGAGGTGCCGGAACTGCGGGCACGAAATGTGGACGATGGAACGCCTGCCGGCGTCGTGAAAGCAGCCAAGAGCGAGGCTAAGCCTGGGGACAAGTCCAATTCGCGGGCGGTCTGGCGCACCAGGAATAGTCTGGCACCTGGAATAGTCTTGTGGAAACGACGATGCGCGGTTAAATTATGAAAACTGCTGATGACGGTCATCAGCGACATATCATTGTGGAAATGTCGGATTACTCGGGAGATGCGGGCGAAGGAGTCTCACTATGGCCATTCAGGGAACGGAAATCCCGAACGTGAGTGCTGGGGGGTTGGTAACGGTTGCCTTCCTAAAAGCGCGCCTAGATGAAGGGAGCGACCATCTCGGTATCTTTGAGCCTCTCGTATCGAGTGCCGTCGCGCAGATCCGCGATGCAAGCTTCGTTACCGAGCAAATACAGGAAGCCATCGCGGCTTCGCATGGGGTTGCTATGCCGCAAGCAACCGTGGCAACACTGCTAAGGAGAGCCACAAGAAAGGGATATCTTATCAGGGAGCATGGCCGGTATAAGCGCAATCCGAGTCGCCCTGTCCCATCATCGAACCTCGCGGCCGAGAAGGCTAAAGTGGAGGGAGATCTGACCAAGCTGGCAGAGGCCCTGCAGAAACATGCCGAGAAGCGAAAGCTGCTCATTCCGTCGCCAGCTGCCGCTCTCGACTTGCTGTTTCAGTTTCTCGAGAAGGAACAGGTCGCGATCCTATTAGGGAGCATTCCAGAAAACAAGGGAGGGTCCGAAGCAGCACAACGTGCCCACATAATCATAGCAGACTTCCTAAGACAGGTAATCGGTAGCGACCTAGGACTTGAATCCGTGCTTCGCGCGGTACTTGAAGGCCTGGTCCTCTACCATGCCGCTTTCTTGCCGGAACTGGCCTCCATTAAGCATGATTTCAATGGCCTACGGGTAGCTTTCGACAGCACGCTGGTTCGGCAGGCGCTAGGCTACGATGGCACCGCTATGTCGGCTCTTATGCGCGAGACGCTGGGGCTGCTAGACGCCAGCGGTGCGCGGTGCTTCGTCTTTGACGATACGATAGCCGAAATCAGGCGTATCCTCGCGGCGTACGAAGCGAACTTGGGAACAACACAGGGCCGGCAGCGGCTGCGCCCGACAGCGATGGCACGACACTTTCTCACCCAGCGGTATACCCCAAGCGACATGCGAGAGATGTCAGCGCTTCTGGAAAGAGACATTCTGGCAGCCGGCTTCACGATTCAGCAGACCCCTTCACATGTCGCGGAGTTCACCGCAAGCGAGGAGAGATTGGCCAGGAGATTGGCGGACCCGCATACGAAGGATGAAACACTGCCGAGGGTCATACACGATGTAAACTGCGCCGCCGCTGTCCTTACGCTGCGGAAGGGCCATCGGTCTTCGACCCTTGATGACGCTCGTGCGATACTCGCGACCTCCTCAGTTCTCCTCGTCCAGAATACGCGGCTCTGGTGGGCCGAGGACGAGAAAGAAACAAGTATACCACCGGTAGTTCACGCGAGGGCTCTGACTAACTTGGCTTGGCTGAAGAATCCCGCAATCAGTGCTGGTTTCAAAATTCGCGAACTGGTGGCGATGTGCGCGGCTGCACTCCGCCCGTCTCCCGAAACGTGGCGTCGCTTCCTTCAACACCTCGAATCGCTGCAAAGCTCCCACAGGATCAGCTCCGACGAAGCCGCAGCGATCGTCGTATCGAGCATGTCCGACCAACTGCTTATCGAGGCCGAAATGGCGGAGGATCCCAGAGATATTGATGCAACCACACTTGATGATATCGTAGAGCGCGTAAAAGCTTCCTACGGGGCCAAAGAGAAAGAGCTGAAGAAGGCCCACGAAACAGAGCTGTCAGCGGCTGAAGCAGCACAGCACTCGCTGGCTGAGCACATCCGACAAAAAGAACTGCGTATCAGAGCAGTAGCTAGGAGGTGTGCTGAGATCGTAACATACGGCGTTCAATGGTCCACAGGCATTCTCCTTCTCATCGGTGCATTAGGCCTAATGACGGGCCATCCATGGCACGCCGGCATTGTCGGAGTCACAATCGGGGTCGGCATTGCAATCTTCGTGTTAGTTGAGCTGCTCCAGATCCTTGGCCATGTGCGAGATTTACGCGTTAGGATGCAGGCGTACTTGGAGAATCGTGTGCGTACCTGGCTTGGCGGCGATTCGGGCGCATCAAGTATTTCAGCTGTTGACGGCGCGGCGGCACCGGACAAAGAACCCGACAAGACGCCCAAGACTCACGATAGCACCCGATGACATGTCAAGACGGAGCGTTGCGCAGAGATTTTCCGCTCCGTGGAGATCTGGGCTAAGAGAATTTAGATGGCGTTGGCTTCCACGCTGGCTTGGAACGTATGCACTCAAAAGATCATTCGCGGCGTCTCGTGAGTCTAAGTCACGCAACGGTTACTATATGATGTTGTCCTAATAAGAACGATAACGGGGAGAATCATGCAAACGAGTAAAGGGGTCTTATATGTCTTCCGAAACGCAAATGATTACATTAGTGTAACTTGCTCTCGATTCTTCCCATAGTTTTCCATGCTATTGGCCCTTGATTTCCGTTTATAGTAGTAGCCGCAGGAACCGGGCAGTGCCCGGCAAAACCAAAGACAGCCCAAAGGAACGGTAGGCATACCGAGCCTTCGGAGACGAAGCAAACGCCAGTCGAATCGTGCACGACGATCCGGCTGGCGTTTTCTTTTGGGCTTGGGAGCTTTGTTATGGCAGACAACTCGGGCCAGATTGCGACCAACGCACTGTCGCCCCGCAAGGCAGGCAGCGACGGGGTTACGGCGGAACAGCATTCCGTTCCCGACCAGATCAAGGCCGACCAGTACGCCGCGGCCGTCGCCGCGGTCCAGCATCCTCTCGGCGGCCTGCGGATCGCGCGGATGGTCCAGCCCGGCACGGTTTATCCCCACGGTTTCCCGCGCGGGTATCGAGAGGTTTGATGGCTTCGGCAACGGACAACATCGTAAGCGCCCTTGCAGCCTTGGCCGATCCGCCGAGGCCCAAGGCGGTCCCCGTCTCCGTGCGGCCCCGACAACTTTCCGCGCAGGAAGAGTACGAGGATCGCGAGGTCAGCGCGGCCATGCGGATGCTGGCCAGCGGTTCGCCCCTGGCCCTGTCGCGGATCAACGGCCCTCAGATGATCCGCGCCCGTTACGACGCGGCGCAGTACACCGAGGAGAGCCGTCGTCACTGGCTCATGGCCGACGGCATGGCCGCGGATGCTGCGATGAATGTCGGCGTCCGGGAAGTGCTTCGCAGGCGCAGCCGCTACGAGGTCGCCAATAATTGTTACGCCTGCGGCCTGGTGCAAACCATCGCCAACGACGTGATCGGCACCGGCCCCAGGCTGCACATGATGCTGGACAGCGAGACACTGGGCCACGCCATCGAGCAGGCTTGGCGCGGATGGTGCCGAAAAGTCCACCTGGCCCAGAAGCTCCGCACCATGCGAAAGAGCAAGTGCCAGGACGGGGAGACTTTCGGCCTGATGGTGAACAACCCCACGCTGGACCATCCGGTAAAGTTCGACATCCGGCTGATCGAGGCCGACCAGGTGCGCACGACCGACATCAGCCTTTACAGCGTGCCCTGCGTGGACGGGATCAAGCTGGACCCGTACGGCAACCCGGAGAGTTACCACGTCCTGCGGGTGCATCCCGGCAACTATTCCTACTGGACCGGCACCGTCGGGTTCCCGTGGGAATATGATATCTACCCCGCCGTGTCGGTCATCCACTGGTTCCGCGCCGACCGGCCCGGCCAGCATCGCGGCATCCCCGAAATCACCCCCGCCTTGCCGCTCTACGCGCAGGGCCGCCGCCTCACGCTGGCGACGCTGGACGCGGCAGAATCGGCGGCCAACTTCGCCCTGACGATCCAGACGAACGCCCCGGCCAACGGCGCGTGCCCGGTCGTGCCGATGGACAGCTTTGAACTGTCGCGGAACATGGCCACAACCCTGCCGGAAGGCTGGACGCTGGGCCAGACCGATCCGAAACACCCCTCGACCACCTACGAAATGTTCAAGCGTGAATTGATCCGGGAGATCGCGCGATGTTTGAACGTTCCATACAACATCGCCGCCGGCGACAGCAGCAATTACAATTACGCCTCCGGGCGGCTGGACCACCAGACCTATTTCCGCATGGTCCGCATCGACCAGTTGGAGTGCGAGGAACTGGTACTCGACCGCATCTTTGAGGCGTGGTTCGCCGAGGCCATTTTAGTCAGCGACTACCTTCCGATCGCGGCCCGGGCGCTCCCCGACCGGCCTCACCAGTGGTTCTGGGACAACCACGAGCACGTCGATCCGGCGAAGGAGGCCAACGCCCAGGCGGTCAAGCTCGGCGACTACACCACGAACCTCGCGGAGGAATGGGGCAAGAAGGGCCTGGATTGGAAGGTCGGCGTCGCTCAACGCGCCAAAGAAATCGCCTACTGCGCATCGCTCGGGATTCCGGCCAACCTGGGGCCGGGCGTTTTGCCTGTGGCCACTCCGGTCACTCCCGGCGGCGCTCCCGCGCCCGAGGTCGATGACGCCCCCAACAAGGACGAGGACGAGGAATGAGCTTCGCGCATAACTCGGTGACGGCCAACGACGAGCCTCAGTGGGCGGATGTCGATAAGACCAAGCTGCCGCGTGAGGCGTTCGCCGACACGGGCGACGAGGGCAAGTCCCCGACCTGGAAATTCCCGCACCACTGGATCAAGGACGGCAAGGACCCGGACGATACGGGCCGGTTCACCTACGGCCGGATGTACTTGCACAAGGGCGGCCTGGACGCGGCATTGTCGGCGGCCAAAGACGCCGGCGCGGAGGTCGTCAATCATCTGGAGGCGCACCGCAAGGCGCTGGCGACGCCGGGCGAGGCCAATTCCGCGGCCAGCAACGATCTTGAAGCCTCCGCGCCGACGGACGGCGAGCTTTCGTTCGTAGCACCGCTCAACCTCACCGCATCCGCCGATGACAGCGGCGGGAAGAAGTTGCCGCGGTTCGACATCAACGCATACAACGGCGGGCCGATGTGCCTTGCCAACTGGGGCCTGCCCGTGGTGGTCGATTTGCAGGGCGTCCAGCACCACTCCCAGAACATGCCCGTGCTGAAGGACCACCAATATGCCGACGTGGTGGGCCATACCGATTCGGTCAAGGTGGGCAAAGCCATCGACATCGCCGGCGTCGTTTCCGGCACAGGCGCCGCGGCCAGGGAGGTCGTCGCGAACAGCAGGAACGGCTTCCCGTGGCAGGCGTCCATCGGCGGGCGGGTGCTGGAGCGCCAGTACGTGCCCGAGGGCTCCAAGGTCAACGTCAACGGCGCTGACCATCCGGGGCCGATCATCGTCGCAAGGAAATTCGCCCTGGGCGAGGTCTCAGTGACCGCGCTGGGCGCAGACACTTCGTCGTCAACAACCATCGCGGCCAGCGCAAAGAACGCTGCGCCAGCCAAGGAGAAAATCATGCCAGACACCGCCACTGAAACCACTACCACCGCCCCGGCCAAGATTGAGGCGTCCGCGGCCACAGCCCCGGACCCCAATCAGGTCATGGCCACGGCTGCCGCCCAGTACAGGCGCCTCGCCGAAATCGACAAGCTCTGCGGCAAGCACCCCGGAATCGCCGCCAGCGCCATCGAGAAGGGATGGGACGCCGAGCGGATCGGCACGGAGATTCAGCTTGCCGACCTCCGGGCCAGCCGCCCCAGCGCCCCGGCCGTGATCGTCCACGAGGGCGTCTCCGACGCCAGGACTATCGAGGCTTGCGGCCTTGTGGCCTCCGGCGTGCGCGACGACGCTACGATGGTCAAGGCATACGGCGAGAAGGCGATGGACATTGCCCATAAGCACCGCGCGATGGGCATCCGTGAGTTCTTCGCCCTGTGCGCCAGCGCCGAGGGTAGGCCCTTGCCGCCCTGGTCCACCGGCCCCAACGACTACATCCGCGCGGCGTTCAGCACCGTGTCGCTGCCGGGCATCCTGTCCAACATCGCCAACAAGGTCATGCTGGACCGGTACAACGGCGTGGACCAGGCCTGGCAGAAGATCTGCAAGAAGGGCGTGCTGAACGACTTCAAGCCTCACTTCCGGTACAGGATGACGGAGGACTTCAAGTTCAAGCCGGTCGGCCCGGACGGGCAACTTCAGAACGTCCAGTTGGGCGAGCAGGCGTACCAGATTCAGGCCGGGACCGAGGGCGCGATCCTGACGCTCTCGCGGACGATGATCGTCAATGACGACATGTCGGCCTTCGCCGATGTCCCGGCGCGTTTCGGCATCGGTGCCGGTGAGGGCGTTGCTGAGACGGTCTACACGCCGCTGCTCAACAACCCGGCAACCGTCCAGGACGCGCAGGCCAATCCGCCGCAGACGCCCGTGGCGTTCTTCTCCACCACCAACAAGAACTACCTGTCCGGCTCGGGCACTCAGTTCGGCTTCGCGGGCGTGTCCGGCCTGTACAACCAGTTCCTGCTCCAGACCAAGCCCAACGGCAGGCCGCTCAACGTCGAGCCGAAGATTCTGTTTGTCCCGACGCAACTGAAGCTGGCCGCGATCCAGCTTATGAAGCAGACCCCGCTGATCGCCTCCATTGCGACCACCGGCAGCAAGAGCACGGTCACGCCGTCGTACAACGTGCTGGGCGACCTGTTCGAGGTCGTTTCCAGCCAGTACCTAAGCAACACCACGTTCAACGCCAACGCCCTGGCGACGGCCTACTACCTGTTCGCCGACCCGATGCTGCTTCCGGCCATCGAGGTCGGATTCCTCAACGGGATCGAGCAGCCGACCATCGAACGCGGCGAGCCGAACTTTGAAATCCTGGGCATCCGGTTCCGCGCGTTCCTTGACTGGGGCGTGGGACTGCAAGACTTCCGCGGCGCGGCCTATTCCAAGGGCGACGCGGCCTAACGCAAACCAACAGACAGGAGCAAGACAATGAGTTATCCGAATATGGCAGGGTTCCAAGCGCCGTTCGTCATTGACGAAGGGATCATCCCCTACACGCCGTCCGCGTTCACCGCGGCCGGCACGGTGGTCGTCATCGGCACGCACATCGGCATCACCAAGTTGGACATCCCAGCGAACACGCTGGGCGAGGTCCACGTCAAGGGCGTGTACGCCATGCCCAAGGCGACCGGGGCCGGTTCTGGCGCTGCGTTGGCGTTTGGCACGGACGTGTATTGGGACGCGACCGACGGCATCGTGACCGCTACGGCCAACAATGGCGCCACGCCTCCGGTGCCCTACACCTACCTTGGCTGGATCGCCCAGCAGGCAGCCCCGGCCGACGCCGACACCAACGTGCTGGTGAAGCTGCACCAGTGACAGGAGTTTTCCGTGGTCGATCTGCTCGGACAAGCCTGTGATTGGCTCACCCGCCAGCGGGAAGCCAACATGACGACCGTGGTGGATTACAGCCGCCCCGGCGCTACCGCCCTGACGGTGCGGCTTGCCGCCACGCCGGGATCGACCCCGTTCCAGATCGAGAACGGCTACGGCGTGATGGAGCAGTTCATCAGCCGGGACTACCTGATTACGGCCAGCGATCTTGTTCTGGGCGGCTTTGTGGTCCAGCCCCAGCCGGGCGACCGCATAACCGAAACCACGGCCGCAGGAACGTTCGTTTACGAGTTGATGTCGCCGGGCAAGGAGCCTTGCTGGCGATGGAGCGACCCTTACCGCAACAGCATCCGGGTCCATACGAAACAGGTGCAGACATGACGGCAGCGTACAAAAAAGGCACGGTCCAGTCGGCGGATTTTCTGTTCGACGCGCAGACGGGGGCGCTGCTGGTCGAAATCGCCGGCATTCCCCGCCAGTCCGTCACCGCGGCCGGGGTCGCGGTCACTGGCGGCTACGTCACGCTGGTCGAGATGGACGGCCTCTACGCCGGTTCCTTGCTCAATATCGAGGTCAGCAACGTCGGAATCTCCCCGAACAACGCGGCGATGAATCACTTTAAGGTCCAGTTGCGGGACCATGTTTCGGGCGATTGGTACGACTACCTCAGCGACAGTGACTTTCAATCGCTGGTGAACCCGAACGTCCTGTTTTGCACAACGGTTATCCCGCAGACCCTGGCCGCCGGGGCACAGGCGCACATGCACATTCGCATCAACGCCGCCGCCTCCGTGCGGGTGCAAGCGTCCGTGGCGTCGGGGACCGGCACGATCACCGCCTACGCGACGGTGGCAGGATAACAATGACCGTACACCCGGTAGGTGGTGGTGGAGCACCAGTAATGAATAATGGCACAGGATACATCCCGCAGATGTGCATCCCGGCCAAGACGGGCCAGAACGTCCCTGTGTCAGCGGGCGACGACGGTTCGATTATGGCCGGGTTCTATCGCGGCCCCACGCGGTTCATCGTCAGCGGCAACCTGGTGACGGATCTGTACACGATGCTGCAATGGGTCAAGGACCCCACCAAGCTGATTCCCTTCGGCGATCCGGCCAATATCCCCACCTTCGCCAGCAGGGGCGAATACAACTCGACGACCGTTTACTCGGCAGGCGATTACGTGACGTGCTTCCCCGGCGGTTACAACCAGTATTGTTTCGCGCAGAACACGCCCGCCTATTGCACGGACAGCAATCCACAGGGGTTCACCTGGCAATTCGGCGTCGTTCCGATCGCGCAGACAGATGGCGGCAAACTCTACTGGAAGTGGACCAACACCGGCACTACCGGCAACATCGAACTGTTCAAAGACGCCGCGATGACATCGCCCAATCGCGTCGCCTATTACAACGGCATGAACGGCAGCATGGCGCAATTGCTCCAGGGCGGCCTCCTGACGGTCTACATGACGACCAGTTCCGTTCCCGCCAGCACCAGCGGGACGCTGACGATCTCCAATGTGAACAACACCCCGATGGGCGGCACGTGCGGCGGGCTGGTGGGCAACACCGTGCAACTGAGCCAAACCCCGTTCTGGCTGACGCCGGGAAGTTGGACGAACGGCATGGGCGTGGGGTTCAGCTATGCCCTGGCCGCGTGTGTTGGCCTGACTTACGGCGGGATTGGCCCCTGGTCCTCCACAAATCCGCTCGGTTGGCGCGTGCCGAATATCAGCGAACTTCTGACCCTCTTCGACTACTCGGCCAGCAGCGCCCCGTATCACGTGAATCCGGGCGGTTCGACGTTTTCCGTTCCCACCGGCGGGAGTTTCATCAGCGGCACCGTGCCCCGGTTTGCCACGACAAAGATGTTTGCGCTCCAGATCAGCGGAACGAGCGCCAATCTCCCCGCCATGATGTCGGTGCAGGGCGGCACGAACACCACCTACCTTCGCCCCGTGCGAAGCCTCATTTACAACGGGTGAACCATGCAGATCGGAGACATTACAGTCCAGCACAACACGGCGGGCGACCTGACGTTCCTGAATCAGGACGGCGTTGTCGTCCAGGTGCTCACCGTGGCGGATCGCGCCTCCAACCTGGCCGACTATGACGCCTCGATTACGCAGTTGCAGTCCGACAAGCAGACGTTCGTGGACATGATCGCGGCGGTTCTCGCAGAGCCGCCTGTGGCTGGAGCGTGAGAAAGTCGCCATGCACCTTGCCACACTAACCAGCCTGGCCGATTCGATTGCCGAAAGCCTTAACTCGGCACAGGCGGCGCCTGCGCCCTTGCCTGTCGGCTGGGCGTCGCCGTTCATCGTGCCCTTCACCGCCGCGCGGACTGCCCTGCCCATCATCGACCTGTCGAAGATCGGCGAAACGCTCACCGTGGGCGTGATCCCCATCGGATACGAGCAGGAGCGGACTGGCGGCGGTCGGACGCCCCAATACGACGGCCATTACGACATCGACATCCTGGTCCAGCAGCGCGTCGGCGTCGGCGACGCGGCGGAAGCCCTGGTCGCGTCCCTGCTACTGCTTCAGGAGCAACTGGCGGAATACTTCAAGCCCCTGGCGGTGGTCCTGCCGGACGGCCGCGGGTGCATTCTTGGCCCGATTGACGCCTCCCCAGCCTACTCGCAGCGGGCCTTGTTGGAAAAGAACACCTTCGTCGGCGTCCAGACCTGGAAATTCACGGTGCCCTCATGATCCTACAGATTATCGACGGCGAGATGCTGGCCGAAAGGCTCCAGAACCTCTCCAAGGGCGTGGCCGGGAAGGTCGTCCGCGGCGTCCTGGCCGAGGGTGTCGGCCCGATGGTCCCGGCGATGCGCTCCAGAATCAACAGTAAAACCGGCCTGCTGGCCGGCGGCCTGCGCCTGACAATGGGCAAGGGCGACAGGTCCGGGCGGTACTCCGTCTATGTGGATTCCGCGGCCACGGCCCGGAAGTTCGAGGCGACGAAGCACCGGCCCGTCGCCGCCGGCAAACCGAGCCGCCAGTACCGCGTGTACTACGGGATTATGGTTGAGTTCGGGCACCGGGTCGCGGGCGGCCGCGCGGAAGAGAAAGTTCCCGCCCACTCGTTCCTTCGCGCCGTGTTCGACGCGCAGGTGGAAGGCGCGGCAGAGAAGATCGAAAACAGCTTTTGGGATGCCGTCGAAACCAACCTTTAGGAGAGCAAAGCATGTTGACATCTGGAATCATTTACGGCGTGAGCCGCATCGGAACGACGGCCAACCTCGGCGCAACCGCGGCAACCGGCGGCACCGGCCCCTACACCTACCAGTGGCATCGGTCCACGGTGAGCGGCTTCACGCCCGGCAGCGGCGACGCGCTGGCCGGGGCTACGTCGCTGACCCTGGCCGACGCCGGGCCTTTGACGCCTGGAACGACCTATTACTATGTCCTTGTGTCCACGGACACGGGCACGAGCAACACGGTGAACTCGGCGCAGTTCAACCTCGTTCCCGTCACTAACTACCGGGGCGTGGCCGGGTACGGTTACTCGCTCAATTTCACGCCCGCCGGCGGCGCTACCACGATCATCGACGCCATCACCGAAATCACCCCGCCGCCCGCGGCGGTCAGCGAACTGAAGGCCAAGATCGGCTCAGGCGCCAAGGCGGGCGTGGAAATCGTCGCGCCCGGCAGCAAGCTCGCCCAGCAGATCAAGGGCAAGGCCCGCTACCTCAAGGCGGATTACCTGTACCTTCAGGGACAGTTGGGCGTGGCGGGCACGATCGTGCTGACGCTGGCCCAGGACGCGGCTGCCGCGGTTGGCCTGTTTTCGGGCAACGGCTTCCTGTCGAACCTGTCGGAACAGGCGATCAACGATTCGGGCATCATGGAATACGAGTTCACGTTCAGCGTGGACGGCGACACGG
>CAZYDC010000010.1:0-21434 GCA_964646065.1 uncultured Planctomycetaceae bacterium
TTGCCCCGCCGAAATAGGCAGCCGCGCCGGAGACGATGGACCAAGGGTTGGCAATGGCGTTCGCGCCCGTCAAGGGCGTGCTCGCCTGGCTCCGCGCTTCGCTCGCCGGCGACGACAGGACCGTCGAGGACGCCAAACGCCGTGTGAAAGTCCTCAAGATGGACAAGAAACAACTCTGCTGCCGCTACAAAAGTTGACGAAGGTTGCGACATGGCCGACAAGCTCAAAATCCTGTTCCTCTGCACCGGCAACTCCTGCCGCAGCCAGATGGCCGAAGGATGGGCCAAGGCGCTCAAGGGCGACGTGCTGGACGCCTATTCCGCCGGCATCGAAACGCATGGCCTGAACGCCCGCGCGGTCAAAGTCATGGCCGAGGCGGGCGTGGACATTTCCACCCACCGCTCGAAGAACGTCAGCGAGTTGATGAACGTTCCGTTCGATTACGTGGTGACGGTCTGCGGCCTCGCGAACGAGAATTGCCCCGTGTTTCACGGCAAGGCGAGGATCGTCCACGCCGGTTTCGACGATCCGCCCAGGCTGGCCGAACATGCCAAGACCGAGGAAGAGGCCTTGACCCACTATCGCCGCGTGCGCGACGAGATCAAGGCCTTCCTAGAGACGCTGCCGGAATCGCTATCCGAGATGTAGCATGGGCATCTTGCCCATGTCTTGGTTGTTGCTGTTGTCGTTGAGCCAAAAAAGAAACTAACGAAGAAACAGACGATGGGCAAGATGCCCATGAGACTCATGGCCAAGATGGCCATGCTACGAGTTCTGACAGGAGAAAGACCATGACCGCCAATTCCGAATCCGCCGTTGCGATGTTCCTCGAAGGTTACAACTGCGCCCAGGCCGTGCTGGCCTGTTGCGGGCGCGACCTTGGTCTGCCTCGCGAAACGGCGATCCGGGTCGCACAGGCGTTCGGCGGAGGCCTGGGCCGGACGGGCAACGTCTGCGGCGCGGTCGCCGGCGCGCTGATGGTCATCGGGGTCAAGCACTCCGCGAAGGACGGCGCGGACAGCGCCGCCAAGGAACAGGCTCACGGCCTGACGCAGGAATTCCTGCGCCGCTTCAGGGGCGCCAACGGTTCGATCCTCTGCCGCGAACTGCTCGGCTGCGACCTGACCACCGAGGCAGGCCGCCGCCAAGTCCAGGAAAAGGGACTGACGAAAACGGTAGGCGCTAAGCTCGTCGGCAGCGCCGCCGAGATCGTCGAATCCCTGCTGGCCTTGCCGCCCCACGTCGAGCCCCAATCGCCCGATTCGACTCACAAAATGGTGCGGGACGCGTACGCGGAAGTGGCCCGCAAGAAATCCAGGTGCTGCGACAAACCGCGAATCGACAAGGCCTCTTGCTGCGAAACGTCGGATTATCTCGTGCCCGATCACCCGGTGCCCGAGGCGGAACTGGGGCTTTCGTGCGGCAACCCCATTGCCTTCGGACAACTTCGCCCGGGCGACGTGGTTCTGGACCTGGGCAGCGGCGCGGGCAAGGATGTTTTCCTCGCGGCGCAGAAGATCGGCCCTGCCGGACGGGCCATCGGCGTGGAAATGACCCCCGAGATGCTGCAACTGGCCCGGCGGAACGCGGTGAAGTTCCTCGCGACGACCGGCATGGCGAACGTGGAATTTCGCGAGGGCAAGATCGAAAGCCTCCCCGTCCAGGACGGATCGATCGACGTGGTCATCTCGAATTGCGTAATCAACCTTTCACCCGACAAGCCGCAGGTGTTCCGCGAGGTGTACCGAGTGCTCACGAGCGGCGGCAAGATGGTCGTCAGCGACATCGTGCTCAACCGCCCTCTGCCGGCGGAACTCAAGGCCGACCCCGACCTCTACTCCTCCTGCATCGCCGGGGCGCTGCAACGCGACGAGTACCTGGCCGCCATCCGCGCCGCGGGATTCGCAAAAGTCGAAGTCCTGTCCGACAAGACCTACAGAACCGTGCAGGCCGGAGACGACCCCGCCACCAAGGACATCGCACAAATACTTTCCGACGTGGCCGCGAGCATTACGGTGTTGGCGGTGAAGACATGATCGCCGACACACGTGGCGATGCGAACGAGCGTTGGGATATCCAGCGGCAAGCCCAACGACGCCGACAAGCAAGCTGCATGTCAATGGCGGCTTGCCGGTCGGCGTCGCGAGCCGTTCTACAAGGCCCAACTCGGGCAATCAGGAATCGCCCAACCAAAAGCGGTTGCAGTACAGTTCCCGACGAATCACTCTTTCACACCCTTGAATCACTTCGCCCGGAAGTTCTCCCACGCGACCCCGGCGGCGCCGATGACTCCGGCGTCGCTGCCGAGCGTGGCGATCACGACCGGCGAGAGGACGGGCGTCAGCGACCAGTGCATGGCCTGGTAGTGCTTGCGGAGCGGGGTCATCAGGTCGTCGCCCGCGTTGACCATTCCGCCGGCCAGCACGATTTCGTCGGGATCGAGGATTCGCGTGATGTTGACGCACGCGACAGCCAGGTACTGCATGGCCTGGTCCCATATTTCGGCGGCCAGTTCGTCGCCCGCCTTGGAGGCCTCGTTCACGTCCCGCGAGGTGAGCTTTCCGTTCTTGTCGAGCACACCCTTGAGCGTGCTGGCTCGTCCGGCCTCGATCTGCCGCTGCGCCCGCAGGGCCAGGTAGGTCGCGGAGCAGTAGCGTTCGAGGCAGCCGACCTGTCCGCAGCCGCACTTCTCTCCGCCCGGTTGGACGATCATGTGCCCGAATTCGGCCCCGATGTCGTGGGCGCCGTGGAGCACTTTTCCGTCGATGACGATTCCGCTGCCGACGCCGGTGCCCAGCGTGAGCATGACCATGTCGCGAACGCCCTTGCCCGCGCCGGCGATGAACTCGCCGAACGCGGCCGCGTTGGCGTCGTTCTCCAGCACGGCCCGGACGCCGACACCCTTGGCCAGGCTGTCGCGAAGCGGGCAGTTTTCCATGCCGGGGATATTGGGCATGGCGATGACCACGCCCTTGCCGATGTTCAGTGGCCCGGGCGCCCCGATGCCGATGCCAATCACGTCCGCCCCGGTCAGCGACCGCCGCTGCATCAGCCGCTTGGCGCCGGCTACCATCTGTTCCACCACACCCTGGCAGCCTCGGTTCACCGGGGTGGCAAGCTGGAAAATCTCCGCGGCCTCATAGTTCTCGTCCAGCAGGCCGAACTTGATGAACGTTCCGCCCAGGTCAATTCCAATGCAAAACTTCGACATACTCGCCTTTCAATGCCCGTAGCATGGCCATCTTGGCCATGAGTCCCATGGGCATCCTGCCCATGGTCTTTTGTTTCTTCTGTTCTATCTATGGCACAGAGACAACAACTTCAAAAGCAAAGACACGGGCGGGACGCCCGTGATACTCATGGGCAAGATGCCCATGCTACGTTTCAGTTATCAGCCCAGAATGTCGCCCATTTTTCCCAAAAGAGCAACAATAAACCCCAACGGCCACGAGGCTTCGTGGCCGCTGGGGTTGCCATAGTCGCATTGGGGACTGTCGTCCGCTATTTATTTTTCGCCGCCGGCTGCGATGCCGGCCGCTGGCCCGTCAGCAGGAACGTCGCGTAGGCCTGGAAAATCTTGTCCTTCGTATTGCTCTCCTGGAGCAGCTTGGCGGCCGCCTTGGCCTGGCCGGTCTGCCCAAGGCTCTGGTGCATGAACGCGGAGACGTACAGGAGCAGCGGATCGGATTTCCCCGTCGGGTTGGCGAGGCGCTGGTCCAGCAGTCTCAACTGCGCCTCGAAGTCCGCCATCTTGACCATCGAACCGATGTCCAGCCGCGTTTCCATCAGCGGGGGCAGCAGCGACATGGCTTTGCGGAGGTAGATGGCCGCGCTGAATGGCTCGCCCGCCGTGAAGATCGCTATGGAGGCGCCCAGGGGGGCCAGCGGATTGGACCGATCCACCACCTCCGCCTGTTCGTACTCCTGGGAGGCGTCGTAGTACTTGCCCTCTTTCATCTGGATCTTGGCGCGATTCATGTACAGGTTGAAGCTGTCGGGGCTAAGCCCCGCGAGGCCGTGAATGACGATGCCCGACTTGTCCTGCTCAACCAGCGGTTTGCTGCCGCCGGAATAGGGGGTCGTGGCTCCAGGGCCCGTCGCGCCTGGGTTCTTTTCGGGCGTGACGCCGGGGCCATTTCCCGGCTGCTTTTCGCCCGGGTTCCCGGGGCCCGGATTGGTTTCTTTTGGCAGTTCGCCCGGCGGGACCGGCGCGACCTTAGGCTTTTGCTGGGCCAGGAGCTGCTTTTGAAGCGTCAGCAGCAGGTCCAGGTAGGCGTCCTGGTTCGCCTGAGGGGCGCCGCCCAGCTTGCCGCCTCGGGTAGCATTCGCCAATTCGCCGGTGTCCGTCCCGCCAAGGGTTGCCTGCCCGCCAATCGGCAACTCCGATTCCTGCCCCTGCGTGGCCGAGGGCGCTTTGCCCTGCCCGCCAAACTCCAGGAACCGGCGGACCTCCAGGGCCAACTCCGTCCCCTGCACGTACTGCGGGACGCCGAAGAGCGCCTCCGCTCCCGGCCTGGAAACGATGTTCATCGTCGAGGCCGTCGCGGTGCCCTGAGGGCTGGTCATCGTCGGCGCCACGCCGGGTTGCGGCGGCAAAATCGGCAGGTAGGCCTGCGTCACCTGCGAATAGATCCTTTGAATGGCCACCGGACTGCCCTGCCCCAACGCGGCGCTGCCGCCGGGCGTCGTCAATCCGCCCACGATGCCCTGCACGTTAAAGACCGTGTTTGAAGGGTTATAGTACGGCGTGGCCATATAGGCCGTATTCGTCAGCACCTGCGGGACGCCCACCGTCTGGCGGACAAAGTCCCCCAGCACCGCCGAGGGAACGGCCACGCGCAATTGGTTGGTGGCTTCGACGGGAACCGGACCGCGGAATCCGGCCAAGCCGTACACCTGCCCGTTAACGATCAACTGGCTCATTTGGCTCAATTGGCTGTTGACCCCGCCGTACCCGCCGTTGACCGTGTTGTACCCCCCGCTGCCGATCTGGTAATTCGAGTCCAGGGACTGCCCGGTATTGCGCTGGGCCACCTGGGCGGACACCATGAGGGGAAACGCCGCCAACGCCCCCGCGATCATCAAAGGATATAACCAACGCATGATGAACTGCCTTTCTCCGGAACCGCTGTCGATTTTCCGGACTGGCCCGCTTCTTCGTTTTTGTCGGAGGAACGCTCCGCCTGCTCGTGCAGGTAGCGCCCTCGACAGTACAACGCAGAGTCTACCATCTTATACGACGGATTCAATCTTCCTGATCGGCGGTTGGCCTTGACTTCCTTAGGAATATTTCTCGAAACCCTGCCGTTCTTTCGCGTTGTGCTGGCCATAGTTTCCTCGCGTAACCGCCGGCCCGGCAACTGACCGCCTGTTACATTCTATACGCGCGGCAGCCCCTTTGTCGCCCCAAGACACGCCTATGATGATCTTTGAGAACCGTGCGGGTGTGTCATTCTGGGCGGCCTGGCGGGGCGGGCCGACCATTTGAATAATCCAACGCCCGTGGAATGCCGATGTTAGAAGAGCCGGTTTTGCGTGATCGCGAACCATCGGGCCATTGAGCAACAAACTAGTAAGGTGTTTAATGCGACCATTACGGACGTTCACCATCGAGCCATCGTTGCCCCAGGAACTTGCCCCACTGATCGAACTGGCCCACAATTTGTGGTGGTGCTGGAACGGCGAGGTCCTGGACCTCTTCCGCCGCCTGGACCCCAAAGGTTGGGAGGAGTGCTATCACAACCCCGTGGCCATGCTGGGCAGGATCGACCAGCGGCGGCTGATGGAATTGGCCTCGGACGACGGTTTCCTGGCCAACCTCCAGCGCGTCTATGCCGACCTCCAGAGCTATGTTAATAAGACCGGATGGTATCGCAAGTCGTTCGGCGGGGACCGCACGCCGGTCATCGCCTACTTCTGCGCGGAGTACGGCCTGACAGAATGCCTGCCGATTTACTCCGGCGGGCTGGGCGTGCTGGCGGGCGACCACCTCAAAAGCGCCAGCGCCCTGGACGTGCCCCTGGTGGGCATCGGACTGCTCTACCAGCAGGGCTACTTCCGCCAGCGCCTCAACGCCGACGGATGGCAGCTTGAGCTTTTCCCGCGAAACGACTTCCACAACATGCCTGTGACGCAGATGCGCAACGCCACCGGCCAACCGTTGTCGATCTCCGTGGACATGCCGGGCCGCCAGTGCCGCGCGGCAATCTGGCGCACCACGGTCGGGCGGATCAACCTGTACATGCTGGACACCAACGTCCCCGAGAACTCGCCCGAGGACCGGCACATCACCGCGCAGCTTTACGGCGGCGACCAGGAAATGCGAATTCGACAGGAAATCCTGCTGGGAATCGGCGGGGTAAGAATGCTCAAGGAACTGGGCATAGCCCCCAAGGCCTTCCACATGAACGAGGGCCACTCCGCCTTCCTGGGCCTGGAGCGCACGCGCATGTTGATGGCCGAAAAAGGCATCTCCTTCGACGAAGGCCGCGAGGCCGTCGCCGCCACCAACGTCTTCACCACCCACACGCCCGTGCCGGCAGGCAATGACGCGTTTGAACCGTGGCTGATCGACAAGTATTTCTCGTCGTACTGGCCTCAACTGGGCATCAGCCGCGATCAGTTCCTCGCGCTGGGCCGACAGGAACCCAACAACAAAAACGAGCCCCTGAACCTCACCGTGCTGGCCCTGCGGTTCTCCTCCTTCCGCAACGGCGTCAGCGAGCTTCACGGGGCCGTCAGCCGCAAGCTCTGGTCGGGCGTCTGGCCGAACCTGCCCACCACCGAAGTCCCCGTGATGCACGTCACCAACGGCATCCACACCCGGACCTGGCTGAGCAACGACCTGGCCACGCTCTACGACCGTTACCTGGGGCCTGACTGGAACGAGAAACCGGCCGAAGTCAGCGTCTGGCGGTCCGTGGACCAGATCCCCGACACCGAATTGTGGCGCACCCACGAGCGCCGCCGCGAGCGGCTGGTGGCCTTCGCCCGCAAGCACATCCACGACCAACTGGTCAAGCGGGGCGCGGGCTCCAGCGAGCTGGCCGCCGCGGAAGAAGTGCTCGACCCCGAGGCCTTGACGATCGGGTTCAGCCGCCGCTTCGCCACCTACAAGCGGGCCAGCCTGATTATGAGCGACCTGGAGCGTCTGGCCAAGCTGCTCAACGACCAGAATCGCCGCGTGCAGATTATCTTCGCGGGCAAGGCCCATCCGCGCGACAACCCCGGAAAGGACCTCATCCGCCAGATCGTACACGTGGCCAGGCAGGAAGAATTCTGCCGCTGCATCGTGTTCCTGGAAGACTACGACCTCAACGTCGCCCGCTACCTGGTGCAGGGAGTGGACGTTTGGCTGAACACGCCGCTTCGCCCCATGGAGGCCAGCGGCACCAGCGGCATGAAGGTCGCCGCCAACGGCGGGCTGAACCTTTCCATCCTCGACGGCTGGTGGGCCGAAGCGTACGACCCCAACGTCGGCTGGGCCATCGGGTCCGGTGAGACCTACGACGACCTGGAGTACCAGAACGCCGTCGAAAGCCAGGCCCTGTACGACCTGCTGGAAAAAGAGGTCGTCCCCCTGTTCTACGACCGGGGCGGAGACCACATTCCGCGCGGCTGGATCGCCAAGATGAAGGCCGCCATCGGAAAACTCGCCCCCATGTACAACACCAACCGCATGGTCCGGCAATACGTGGAGAATTTCTACAACAAGGCCATTTCGCGGTGCGACGACCTGATGGGCGCCGACATGGCCCACGCCAAGGAACTGGCCGGTTGGAAACGCAAAATCCGGGAGCATTTCGGAAACGTGAAAATCGAGAGCGTCAGCGACAACATCGGCTCCAACGGCACGGGCTCGCGCGTCGGAAGAGACATTCGCGTCGAGGCCCTGGTGGACCTGGAGCAGTTGGAACCGCAGGACGTGACCGTGGAACTTTATTACGGCACGCTGGACGACGAAGGGCAGATCGGCAACGGCCAGGCCCTGCCCATGGGCAAGGTCGAGGGCGACAATCACCGCGTGAAATACGCCGTGCAAATGCCCTGCCAGACCAGCGGCATGTCCGGATACACGGTTCGCGTGCTGCCGCGCCACGACTCGCAAGGCGATCCGCGCGACATGGCCATGATCCGCTGGGCGTGAGGCAATTGACAATTTACAATTGACGGATTGACAATTGAGAAAACGGACTCGTTTTTTCCGGGTCTGTTTTTTCAATTGTAAATTGTCAATTGTCAACTGTACAATTTCTGTAAGGCCGATGCATGAATGACGTTTGCGACCACGACAACCACGACGATTTCGTAATGGCCCGTCAAAGGTCTATCTCGACTCACCGTGCGCGCGGTTCCGGGTCCAAACAAGAAGACCCTGAAGCGGTTCTGGAAAACGCTGTCTTCTGGGCAGATGAGGTTCGCTCCTTGACCGAGAACGTTTCCGGCGCACTGAGAAATACGTTGATCGACCTCGCCTCCGTTCTTGGGGACAAACATCGCTGGTGCCTGATGGGCGGATTGGCGGCGGGCTTCCACTCGCAGCCTCGAGGCACGCAAGATGTCGACATTGCGGTGGCCGGCGAGGCGGAGTTGGATAACCTCGTGGAAACCGCCCGAAACTCCGGGAAGTTCAAGAAATCGAGGGCTCATGCTCTTGTGCATAAGGAATCCGGAGTTGAAGTTGAACTGATAACTCATGAGCATGTTAAGTGCGACGCCGACCTCCTCTCTCGAATCATAGACACCGCCATATCCGTAAATCTCGGCGGAACGCCCGTCCCCGTGGCCAGCAGAGAGGGAGTGGTCGCGTCCAAGCTGTTGAGAGGTTCTTACATGGACCTGGCCGACATTCAGAGAATAATCGAGAGCGACGGTCCTGTCGATCTTAGCGGCTTCGATCTCTCTACAGAACAATTGACAAAGTATAACGAAGTGGAGAAAATCGCGATGGGATCCTGACGTGACATGGGCATTTCCCCGTGCGGAGATTATCCATGTCCTACCGTTGTCTTTGTTGCTTCCCGCGACACAATTTGGAATAAATCATGGCCGTGACAATCAAACTTCCCGACGGCAGCCGGCGCGAATACGCCGACGCCGTCACCCCCTACCGCGTCGCGGAAGATATTTCTCCGCGCCTGGCCAAGGCCGCCGTCGCCGCCATTGTCGACGGCAAGGCCGTGGACATGACCTTCGACGTGCGCGAAGGCGAGCACGAACTCAAACTCCTCACCGACCGCGACACGCAGGGACTGGAAGTCCTCCGCCACACCGCCGCCCACGTTCTGGCCCAGGCCGTCGTGCGCCTCTACGGCGGCGGAGTCAAGTACACCATCGGCCCGGCCTTGATGGACGATTTTCAATACGGCTTCTACTACGACTTCGACCTGCCCAACCCGATCGCGCAGGAAGACCTGCCCAAGATCGAGGCCGAGATGAAAAAGGTCGTGGACGAAAAAATCGCCACGCAGCGAATCGAGTTGTCGCCCGCCAAGGCGAGCGAGGAAATGCTCAAGCTCGGCCAGCCGTACAAGGTCGAAATGATCGACGACCTTCTGAAGCTGTCGCCGGTGGCGACGATCAGCCTTTACCGCCAGGGCGAATTCATCGACATGTGCCGCGGTCCGCATCTGCCGCACACTGGAATGCTCAAGGCGTTCAAGCTGCTGACCACCGCGGGCGCGTACTGGCGAGGCGACGAAAAGAACAAGATGCTCACGCGCATCTACGGCACCGCGTTTTTTGACAAGAAACAGCTCGAAGAGCACCTGGTGCGAATCGAGGAAGCAAAGAAACGCGACCATCGCGTGATCGGAAAGCAGCTCGGCCTGTTCCTGATTTCCGACGCGGTGGGCCCGGGCCTGCCGCTGTGGATGCCCAAGGGCGCGACCGTCCGGCGCGAACTGGAAAACTGGATTCGCGGCGAACTCATTGCCCGCGGGTATCAACTGGTCTACACCCCGCACATCGGAAAGCTCGACCTCTACCGCACCAGCGGCCATTATCCGTACTACAAGGATTCGCAGTTCCCGCCCATCCTGATGTCCGAGGGCCACAGTTGCGCCGAGGCCTGCAACGCGGCGGCGCCCGGTTCGCCGGACGCGGCCGTCGAGGAAGGCTACCTCCTCAAGCCGATGAACTGCCCGCACCACATTCAGATTTACAAGGCCGCGCAGCACAGCTATCGCGACCTGCCGCTTCGACTGGCCGAGTTCGGCACCGTGTACCGCATGGAGCAGTCGGGCGAGCTCAACGGCCTAACCCGCGTGCGAGGCTTCACCCAGGACGACGCCCATATTTTCTGCGCGCCCGAACAGCTCGAGGGCGAGATCGAGTCCTGCGTGGACCTGGTCAAGCTGGTGCTGGGCAAACTCGGCCTCAACGACTACCGCGTGCGCATCGGCCTGGGCAACCGGTCCAGCGACAAGTACGTCGGAGACCCGGCCCTTTGGGCGACGGCCGAGAGCAACATTCGCGGCGTCGTGCAGAAGCTCGGTCTGAACTTCACCGAGGAGGTCGGCGAAGCCGCGTTTTACGGGCCCAAGATCGACTTCGTCGTGCGCGACTGTATCGGGCGCGAGTGGCAGCTCGGAACGATCCAGGTGGACTACAACCTGCCCGAGCGGTTCGGCCTGGAGTACATCGGGGCCGACAACACCCCCCACCGCCCGGTGATGGTCCACCGCGCCCCGTTCGGATCGATGGAACGATTCATCGGCATTCTAATCGAGCACTTCGCCGGCGCGTTCCCACTGTGGCTGGCCCCCACACAAATAGCCGTGCTTCCGGTCAGCGACAAGTATAATGATTATGGCCGGAGCGTTTTGGCCCAGTTGCTCAAGGCATCCGTCCGCGCGGAACTGAACGACTCGCCGGAAAAGATCGGCAACAAGATCCGCAAGGCGACGATGGACAAGGTGCCCTACATGCTCGTGCTGGGCCAGCGCGAGCAGGAATCGGCGACGGTGGCCGTGCGGCACCGGACCGAAGGCGACCGCGGCGCGATCCCGCTGGCGGACTTCATGGCCGCGTTGCTGAAGGATATTGAAACCAAAGGTTAACCGCGTTCCTTTTGGTGTATACTTATGTTTTGCTTTTACCTGGTGCCTGGCGCCTAATGCATGGAGCCCGTAGCACGGGCGTCCCGCCCGTGAGTCGCATGGGCGTCTCGCCCATGTGGTAGTCGTTGTGTTCGGGTGTAGGCAAAGAAGCAAATCACGGGCGGGACGCCCGTGAGACTCATGGGCAAGATGCCCATGCTACGTAATGTTTGACCGTGATGACCGCCGCACGAATGGCCGTCCCTTGGGGACGACCACGGCGACATTGAAACCTTAGTAGGAGATGTGACCCTGGAAAAGAACCTTCGATGTAACGAGCAGATCCGCATATCACCGATCCGCCTGATCGACGAGAACGACGGGCAAGCGGGGATCGTCGAGGTTCGCGAAGCGATGTCGCGAGCCCGCGAGGCCGGCTTGGACCTGGTCGAGGTAGCCCCGCAGTCGCGCCCGCCCGTTTGCCGAATCATGGATTACGGCAAGTGGAAGTACGCCCAGCGGAAGAAGGAACAGAAGTCCAAGTCCCACCGCAAGGAAACCGAGCTCAAGGAAATCCGGATCAAGACTCCCAAGATCGGCGACCATGACCTGGACATCAAGATCGTGCATGCCCGCGATTTCCTTTCCCGAGGAGACCGCGTGCAGTTCACGCTTCGCTTCCGAGGCCGCGAGTTGGCCCACATGGATGAAGGCAAGAAAATCTTCGGCCATGTCAAAGAGGCCCTTTCCGACATCAGCAAAGTGGACCAGGACTTCCGATACGAGGGCAAGCGCATCACGATGACGCTGGCCCCCGGAACCGCGTCGGCGCCGATCGCCCTGAAGCCCGGCGAGGCCAAGCCCGCCTCCAAACCCGCGGCCCCGAAGCCGGCGCATTCACCGGCGTCCCCGACAGCGGCGCCCGCCGCAACCGCGCCGGCGGCGCCTGCTCCGACACCGGCTCCAGCGCCGGCAGCCGCCAAGACGGTCCCGGACAAAGCGGACGCAAAATCCTGAATTATCCGCTTTACACGCGGCTAAACTTTGTTATACTAGCCCGACTTTCGACCGCCCGGCCAGCGCCGGGGCGATCCAGGAATATTCGTCAAGAGGTATCAAGATGCCCAAGCAGAAGACACGTAAGTCGATTTCGAAGCGGGTCAAGGTGACCGCCCGAGGCAAGTTGCTGCGCAACCGCCCCGGCGGCAGTCACCTCAAGAGCCGCAAGACCTCCAGCCAGTTGCGACGCTTCCGCAAGCAGGCCCAGATTCCCGCCAGCTTCGCCCGGCAGATCAAGCGGATGTTGAACATCAGCTAAGCAGCGATTTTTTGGATGAATTACGGTGGCGGACGGCGTGTCCGCCCCGGTCGGCACAAACTGTCCAGGTGGGAGCCCATTAGGGCGCCCCGCAAGGGAAGGAACATCCTCGCCGCGGCGAGGAGTCCACCGGACCAAGGAGCAGCACACATGCCACGCGTACGTATCGGCGCCGCAAGAAAGCGCAAACACAATCGAATCATGAAGCTCGCCAGCGGGTTCTACGGGGCAAACTCCCGCAGGCACAAGCTGGCCAAGCAGAAAACTTTCCGCGCCGGAGTGGTCGCCACTCGCGACCGCCGCCGCCGCAAACGCGATTTCCGCCGCCTCTGGATCACCCGCGTCTCGGCCGCCTGCGACCAACGCGGCATCCAGTACAGCCGCCTGATCGACGCCCTCAACAAGGCCGACATCGTGATCAACCGCAAGATGCTCAGTGAGATCGCCATCGCCGAACCGGCCGCCTTCGACGCCGTCGTCGCCGCCGCCGGACTGAAGAATTGACAATTGACGATTGACGGATTGACAATTGAAAGAAGCGACTCTTCTCTTCAATTGTAAATTGTCAATTGTCAATCGTAAACGAACGGGTGAACCATGTCCCTGCTGGACGATCTGAAAAATCTTCAGGCCCAGGCCCAGGCCGAACTGGAGAAGGTCGCTTCTCCCGAGGCGCTCGAAGCCTGGCGGATCAAGTATCTCGGCCTCAAGGGCCAGGTCAAGACCGCGCTGGCCCGGCTCAAGGAAGTCAGCCGCGAGGAAAAGCCCCTTGCCGGAAAGGCCGCCAACGACCTCAAGAACCTGCTCCAGGGCGCATTCGACTCCCTGGCCGCGCGCCTGACGCTGCCCCGCCAGGCCGCCGGCCCGCTGGTGGACGTCACACTGCCCGGCAGCCGGTCGCAACTGGGGCACATGCACATCATGACGCAGACCGTCAACGAGGTGTGCGAGATTTTCGGCCGGATGGGTTTCGATGTCGCCTACGGCCCGGAGGTCGAGGACGAGCGGCACAATTTCGACGCGCTGAACATTCCCCGCTCGCACCCGGCCCGCGACGAGTTGGACAATTTCTACATCGACGAAACCACCATGCTCCGCTCGCAAACTTCCACCGTGCAGATCCGCACGATGGAAAATCAGCAGCCACCCATCCGCATCATCTCGCCCGGCCGCGTGTACCGTCCGGACACTGTTGACGCCACGCACTACTTCATGTTCCACCAGGTCGAGGGGCTCTACGTGGACCAGGGCGTGACGATGAGCGACCTGAAGACCGCGCTGGACCAGTTCTGCAAGGCCTACTTCGGTCCGAACGTGGCGACTCGGTTGCGGCCGAGCTTCTTTCCGTTCACCGAACCGTCGGCCGAGATCGACGTGCAATTCCACAACGCCGACGGCACCACGCGATGGGTGGAACTGGGCGGCTGCGGCATGGTCGATCCGAACGTGCTGGACGCGGTCGGCTATGACAGCGAGAAATTCACCGGTTACGCCTTCGGCATGGGCATCGAGCGCATGGCACTGCGAAAGCACGGCATCGCCGACATCCGCCTGCTCTACGAGTCCGACGTGCGATTCCTCCACCAGTTCTAACGCGCCGCGATGGTTCTCCCTGAGCCTCCCGCCAATCTCCCGGTTCCTGCCAATCCTGAATTGATGGGTGCCATGCCCAAGTCCGCGCGGGCATGATCGCGCGGTCTTCCCATGCCCGCGCAGACTTGGGCATGGCGCCCATTTCCCTATGGACATTCGGCAAGTTCTTTTCCAAAATGGGCTTGTCAATTTGGAAAGGGGCTGCATGATGGCTGAGCCGAGTGAACGATCTGATAAGGCCTTGTGGCAAACGCTGAATCAGTTGCAACAACGTCTGGAGAGCCTGGAGAAGGCCGTCTACAAGCAGGCCCAGGCCGAGTCCGCGGAATCCGTGGAACTTTCCTTGAAATCGCTCGCCTCCGCCAGCGCCGCACCGGTGGCCGCGCCGATCGAATCCAAACCTGCCGCTGCGGTCCAGGCGGCAGCATCCGTTCCGTCGCCCACGCCGGTTCAGCCGGTCGCGCCGGCAGCACGGCAGCCCCAGCCGCCTCCCCTGCCGCCCGAGGCGTTTGGCGGAAAGAAACCCTCCGACAAAATCCGCCCGGGCATTTTCGCCGACGAGGACATCTCTTTGGCGCCCTTCCGCCGCAATGCCGACGCCATTGGGCAACAGCAAACACAGCGGCAACTGGAACAACAGCAGAAGCTGCAAGATCACGCACCGGCCCCCAAGGAGCCCGCCGCCGCCGTGCAGATAATTCAAGCCGCACCGAGACAATCGCTCGAACAGCGGCTGGGCACGCGATGGATCCTGATCGTCGGCCTGGCGCTGCTGGTTCTGACGGGCGTGTACTTTTTCCAATACATGGCCGAGCGTAAATGGATCAACGAAGGCGTCCGGTTGCTGATCGGCACCGGGGCAGGCCTGCTGATGGTGGGCATGGGGGAATACTGGCGGCGAAAACTGCGGCTGTTCGCCGCGGGCATTTCCGCCGGCGGAATCGTGCTGCTGTACCTGGTAGTGTTCGTGGCCAGCCGCAACGGTGCGGCGGTGCTGGGTGAGGGGTATCACAAACTCTATTCGCCGATGGACTTCATCTGCATGTGCCTGGTGACGCTGCTGGGCATGGGCGTGGCGATCCGCAACGGCCTGTTGCTCTCGGGCGTCCTGTCACTGGTGGGCGCGTTGGCCACGCCGATCCTCCTGAGCACCGGGAAAAACGCCCAGGTCGCCCTGATGACCTACTTGCTGCTGGTGAACGCGGGCTTCCTGGCCTTGGCGGTGATTCAGCGGTGGCAGGCGCTGGCGCCGCTGGCGATGGCGGGTACGGCCTTCATCTTCGCCGGATGGTTTTGCAAGTACGGTGACGCCGCCGATTCGCCCCGGTATCTGACCACGACTTTTGGCTGGTTGTTCTTCGGCCTGTACGCGGCTTACGGTCTCGTGGCGACGCGACTCAAGCGTGCGTCGTCCGCCATGTCGCCGGCCATGCTGCTGGTGATGATGGTGCTCATGGGCGTCCTGTGGGTTCCGCTGGGCCAGGGCGGGAGCGCCCTGATGAGCCAGATGCTCGTCCTGAATGCGGTCGTGCTGGGCCTGTGCCTTTACCAGCGGTGGAACGGATTGGCGGTGCTGGCGATGCTCCAGACGGCTGTGACGGTCGTCATCTGCTTCGGCCGCCTGACCGCGGAGCCCACTTCGACCAATTTATTCGCGTGGGCGCACGCGGGCATTTTCGCCCTGTTCGCCCTGCTGGCGCCGAGGTTCTTCAAGGGCAGCGACGGCATCTCCCGATGCATCCTTGCCGCGGCGATGGTCCTGCTGGGCGCGTTGTGGGTCAATCTAAACCAGTCCCCCGTCTCGCTGCTGAGCCAACTGCTCATCCTGGACCTTGCCGTCCTGGCGATCTGCCTGTGGCGGTGGTGGCAGGAACTGGCCCCGCTGGCGCTGGTCGTGACGGCCGTGCTCATGGCGATTGAGACTTGGCATTATTACGAGGATCGGCGCGTCCTCGACGTATTCGCCTGGGTGTTTGCGGGCGTGTTCGCGACGTACGCCATTGCCGCCTGGCGAATGGGACGGGCGCACGTGCATGTGGCCATCGGGCTGATCTCGGCCTGCTGCCCGCTGCTGGTGGCGCTGTGGCTGGCGATGGAGCAGGCCGATTGGGCGGTCTTGCTCCAAATGTTTGTGCTGGACCTGGCTGTGGTAGTCCTGTGCCTGCTGGCGCGGTGGAACTGGCTGCGAGCCGGGGCCATGGCATGGACCGTCGTGGGCCTGTTGTCGCAACACCAGTGGGGACGATACGAAGGCGAAATGGCCGCGGAGGTTTTTTGGTCGGCGTGGATTTGGGCGTTCTTCTCCATGTTCACGGCCGACCTGCTGGTGCGCGCGTGGCGGCGGGTGCTCGCGAGCCTGCCGGACCTCGACGCCGTTCTGGCCGGAGTGTGCAACCTGGCGATGTTCGAATGCACGTATTTGCTGTTGGATCCCAGCCACCACCCGTGGATGGGCGCGTACACGTTTGCGCTGGGCGCGGCCGCCATCGCGCTGGCGTGGGTGGTTCGCCGCAAGGCGGATCGCCGACCGCTGGCGTACGCGTATTTCGGCACCGGCCTGACCCTGGTCACGCTGGCCATGCCGATCCAGTTCAGCCTCGCGACGCTGACGCTGGCCTGGGCAATCGAGGCGGTGGTGCTGATGCTGCTGGCCAAGCGGTTGAGCAAATGGCTGCTGCTAACGACTTCCATCGTGGTCCTGTCGCTGGCCGTCGGACATTTCTTCATCAAGGATCTGATTGAAAACCCCGCGATCGGAACGGTGCTGCTGGCGCCGCTGGGCGTTCACCTCACGCTGGGCCTGGCGCTGGCGATGGCGCTGACGCTGGCCTGCCTGTTGACCGCCGCCCTGCTGCGAACGGGCCAGGCGGTCATTGATCCTCCGACAGAGCGGGGCATTGCGTACACCCTTGCCATCGCGGGCGTGTTGATCTACGGCGTCCGCACCGCGTGCGAACTGCCCCCGATGGCGGCGACCTGGTGGTGGCTGACGCTGGCGTGCATCCTGGCCGTCGTGGCGGCGTGGCGGCGGTCCGGCGGCTTGGTCCTGTTCACGGTCGCCCTGCTGTTTATCGCCGCAGCCAAGTGGCTATTCTTCGACACGCTGACCCGCCGAATGCTTTGGGGCCCGGAGCCCGAGTTGACGGTGCTCTTCAACTGGCAGATGTTCGCGGGGCTGGCCTTGACCGCATCGCTGCTTGTTTTCCTGCGAAGATGCACCGCACTGGGCCTGTCCCAAAGAAGCAAGCGCCTTGGCAAACCGCCAGTCGTCTCCGCCGAAGCCTCCCCGAAAGTGCCGGTCATCGGCCTTGAACTCGACCACGCCATTGTCCTGCTGGCCGCGGTGCTGGTGGTCTGGGGCGGCAGCTTCGAGGTGGACCGCTACCTCGGTCTGGCCGCGAACGAATTGTCCTCCGCCAATCCGCAGAAGGCCATGGCGCTGCAAATGGGTTATTCGTGGTGGTGGGCGATCTACGCGCTGGCCGTGCTGGTGATCGGCTTCGTGGTCCGCCGCGCGCCCCTGCGATGGTTCGCCATAGCCCTTCTCGGCCTGGCCCTGTGCAAGATCGTCTACGTGATCTATTGCAACGTGGAGAGCATCTACAGGGTCCTCGCACTGTTGGGCGTGAGCATCCTCCTGCTGACCGCGGCGTGGTTGTACAATCGATACTTCCGCAAGGTCAAACCTGTCCAGGAAACGAACAACAATTAATGCCCTGTGCTCGTCAATAAACGGGTGCCATGCCCAAGTCTGCGCGGGCATGTCCGAGTTCACGAATGTGCCCGGGATTGCAGACATGCCCGCGCAGACTTGGGCATGGCACCCGTCACCGCCTCGCTTCCTCCACGAACGCCAGCGCGTTGGCCAGCGGCGTGTTGGCCAGAATGTCGTCCGTCAGGCCGACAATGTGCCGATAGCCCGCCGTCTCCTGCCGGATCCGCCGCACCTGGTCGCGGACCTGCTCCGGCGTGCCGTTGAGCAGCACGTTGAGCGGCACATTGCCCTTGGTGGCGATCCGCCGGTCCAGCCGCTCGCGCGCCCATTTCAACGAGGGCAGGTTGCCCACCGGCGGCTCGGAGCACGTCTCGAAAATCTCCGGCAGGCACTTGTTGTAGAAGCCGCTCTCGACCATCGCCTTGCCCTTGCCGCAGGTGTGCCAGAGCACAAAGCCGCCCAGCTCCCGCCACAGGCGTATCTGCTCGATGGCGTCGGGCAGCACGTGCTGCTCGAGAAACTCCGGCGACAGCCACTCGGTGCCTTCCACGATGTAGAACAAATAATCAAAACCCGCCTTGCGCAGCGTGCGCAGTCGCTTGAGTTCCAGCGCCCGGTAGGCCTCCATCATCTCCAGGCAGGCGTCGGGCCAGTCGGCCATGTGGTAGAACATTTCGTCGTGGTTCAAGAGGCCGTACGGCGGCCCGAACCACGTGCCCAGCACGCCGCGGTCGCCGATTCCCTGCGCCAGCCGCAGGCCCTCGGCAATCGGAGCGTCCTCATCGTAATCCAATTCGCCGCGCAGCACCCAGGTCTTGCGGCGATAATCTTCCTGCGTCGCCAGCTCCTGCTTGACCACATGCTGCGTTTTCTTTTGCTCGACGATCTGCGTCAGGTCGCCGTACGGCGTTGGCGTGCGATGCTCGCTCCGCGTTCCGCCCTCGATTTTTTCGACCTGCGTCTGGACCTGAAGATCGCGGTTGCGCGGCGTGAACCCGACGGCCCCCAGGAACGTGGGATCCCAGCCGCAAACCTTGGCCATGGCCATCTGCTCGCACAGCGCGTGGTTGAGATCGCCGGCGGGGAAAGGCTCCGGCCCGTCGTAGGGCCAGCGGTACGGGATGTCCAGCGACCAGTTGTCGCACAGCGGGCTGACCATCGGCCCGACATCCTTGCCGGCAAGAAACGCACGCCATTTCTCGCGGGCGGGCACAGAAGATTTCGTCATCGGATATCCTCGTAGCATGGCCATCCTGGCCATGAGTCTCATGGGCATCTTGCCCATGGTTTATTGTTTCTTCTGTTTCTTCTTTGCACAACGACGACAACGGCAACAGCCAAGACACGGGCGGGACGCCCGTGATACTCATGGGCAAGATGCCCATGCTACTCCACCATGTACGCCAGGATTCGCACGTCCTTGGGCTGTTCCAGTGTTTGCCGCACGGTGATTTCCAGCTTGTCCGACTTGGCCAGAGGGGCGGCGTCGTACATCTTGCCGACCCACGAAATGCCCGACCAGACCGGTTTGTCCGGCACGAGTTTGACGGGCTTGACCGCCTTGCCGCCGGCCTTGAGAGTGATGCTCACCAGATCGTGCGTCAGCGGCTTCATGTTGCGATTGTCGTGCGTGTGCTGGCCGCCGAATCGCTGCGGCAGGCCCGCGCCCAGGTGGTTGTGGTGGCCGGCGCCCAGGCCGAAAACCTGCGCCGTGACATACAGCTTGGACCCGCGCGGGAGCTTGCCAGTGAACGTGCCCCGCCACTGGTCGTCGGTCGATTGCGTGAACGTGATCGGCAGCAGCGTCATCGCCCGCGGCTGGGCTTGGTCGGTGTTCTGGCCGAGGTCGAACTTCGCATCCGCGTACGTGCCCAGGCCAACCAGCGCGACCTGCTCGGGCGCCAGTTCGATCACCAGCCGGTCGTAATTCGCGCACGCGGCCACCGCCGGGCCCGCGTCCTGGAACAGCACCCGCGCTGCGCGGCCACCTGGGATCGTCAACTGTGCCTGCTGAACCGTGCAGGACCCGTTGACAATGTACAACAGTCCGCTGGCCCCGCCGCCGGTCAGGAATCCGTACCACGGCGCCACGCCCGGCTCGTCGCCGGCGCCCGCGCTGGCTGCCGACGGCCCGACAATCTGCGTCTCCAAACCGATCCTGGCCGCGCCGTAATAAAGCTCGCGAACCTTGCCGATGAACCGCACCTCGTCGTCGCCGATCAGCGTCGGATCGCCGTAGTAAATGTCCCGCTTACCGCCTCGCGCTAAATTGGCCACGTAGCCGCGGCGGAATCCGTGCGCGCCCTGGTAGAACGCCGTGTTCGTCACGCCGGTCATGCAGCCGTGGTCGTCGATGCGGTCCAGCGGCAGGTTCGCGCCTTTGTGGAACAGCCACACCTGGTGGTCCTGGAACGCGTCGATGCTGCGGCGCAGATCGGTGCGCGGCAGATCGCTCGGCCGCGGATCGCCGCTGTAAAGATAATCGATCACGTCCAGCCACGAGCCGTCCATGCCGTTTTCCAGCGCGTTGCCCGGCGGAAGGTTCAGCCAATTTCCCCATCGCACAAAACTGTTGTACGCGATGACGCCCAGGTCCGGGTACTCGCTCCGCAGCCGCCGCAGAATGTCGTGCAACGCCTCGACGTTGCGATGGAAGACTTCCATCATGGGCGTCTTGTCTGCCGTGGCGCGGCAGAAGAAGTTGGCGAAGTCCAGCTTGAACAGCCGCACCTGCCAGTTCTCGATCGCGTGCCGCCAGGCCTTCTCCAACTCCTCCGCGTACGGCCCGTGCGCCAGGCTGTGCCCCTCGCCCCCGTCGAGGCTGCCCTTCCACGCGGGCACCTTGAACTTGTGCGCGTTCACCGAGTACCACAGCCCGGGGTTCATACCCAGCTCAAGCGCCTCGTCGCGAACGCGGTCAAAACCATTGGGCCAGTGCGGTTTCTTGAACGCGTCGTACGGCCGATTCATGTCGAACCAGAACGCGTCCAGCATGAAGTAATCGTAACCGACGCCGAATTGATCCTTCCATCGCCGCAAGGTTTTCATCGCGGTCAGGCACATCTTCTCAGTCAACTCGACGCTGTCGCCCAGTTCATCGTGATACGACCAGGTGCAGTAGATCGAAAACGGACGGTTCATTATCGGATCCTTTCTTTCACGTGAGTTCACAGATTACCCGCGCCGATTCCGCGAGGAAAGCAAAATGACGCGGCGCCGATTTTCGGGGGTTGCGTAAATATTCCGGCGTACAGGGCGAAACGACTGCAACACGCCAGGGAGGACGCGGAGGCCTCAGAGGAAAACGGCAGAGGAAAACGGGGAAGAATCCGGGTTTCTGACATGGTTCGTAACCTATTAGAACCTGTCGGGAAGCCACCCGAACGGGCGGGCGGCTCATTAGAACGCACAGGCGGCTCCTTAGAACCTGTTCGGAAGCCATTAGAACCCGGCCGTAAATCTGCAAGTATTGAATACAAAGCATGTTATGCATTCCAGACCTCCATTCCACGCGTTTTTCGCGCTGTTTTACGGGATTTCCACAGGTTCTTGGCGGTTCGTCGCACAAGGATTCTTCGCGCGGGATCGCAATGTTTAACGGATCAAGATGAATCAGAGAAAGTTCTTCATCTCTTCATCCTGAAATCCGACCATGACCCCAAGGGGTCGTCCATGTGATCTCGCCGTGCTGCTTTCTTGCGGGTTGACGTTGGATGCCATGCCCAAGTCTGCGCGGGCATGACCCTCTTGTGGCACCCCCAAGTCCGCT
>CAZYDC010000011.1:0-21029 GCA_964646065.1 uncultured Planctomycetaceae bacterium
CGGTGCCGCCCAGGCTTCCGGCGGCGTCCTTGCCGTTCAAGTATCCGGCGGGCTGAGTCTCTGTGAGGGTGTAGGTTCCAGGCCTGAGGTTGCCGAAGCTGTAGGAGCCGTCGGCGGCCGTGGTCGCGGTGACAGCGGCAATAGCGCCCAGATCGTTGGCGCCGCTGAGCGTGACGGTTGCGCCGGCGATTCCGGGTTCGCCGGTCTCCTTGATGCCGTTGTTGTCGGAGGAGTCGTTATACACGAATCCGGACAGGACGGCCGGCAGGAGGTTGCCGAAGTTATAGTTCGCGCCTGCGGCGCTGGCGGCGACCGTGATCGAACTGACCACGTCGTTGCCGACGGTACCGCCCAGGCTTCCGGCGGCGTCCTTGCCGTTCAAGTATCCGGCGGGCTGGGTCTCGGTAATGGTGTAGGTTCCAGGCCTGAGGTTGCCGAAGCTGTAGGAGCCGTCGGCGGCGGTGGTCGCGGTGACAGCGGCAATAGCGCCCAGATCGTTGGCGCCGCTGAGCGTGACGGTTGCGCCGGCGATACCGGGCTCGCCGGTCTCCATAACACCATCGTTGTTCGCGTCGGAGTAGACGTAGCCGCTGAGCGATGCGTCAGTGGCTACTGTCTTGACCAGGGCTGGGGCGATGCCGATGTCTGCAGAGAACTCGGAGGTGTTGCCGGCGGCGTCGGTGGCCGTAGCGGTGAGCAGGCTCTCCCCGGCGGGAAGACCGGTGAGCGTGGCCGTGAAAGATGCGGCTCCGGTGGCGTCGGTGGTGACGACAGCCGATCCGAGGAAGGTCTGGCCTTGCCCGTAGCCGGAGGGGTCGGCGGAATCGTTGGCGAAGAACTCGATCGTGAACGACTGCGATGGCGCGGCGGCCAGGGTGCCCTCAGCGGTCACAGAAGCCCCATCCACCGTGGCTGTCAGCAACACGGGGAAGTTCTGGTACAAGTTCGGGCCATCGTGACCCATGGAATCATTAAGTGTCACGCCGTTATAGCCCAGATCAATGCCTATGCCCGGATAACCGTCATAGGGGCTGACGTTGGAGTAGATGGAATTGGCCCGAACGGTGTTGCCGGTTCCGCTGTCGACCGTGACGCCGTTTCCGAGGTTGAAGGCGATGACGTTTCCCTCAGCGGCAACGGTCCCGCCGATGAGATTGTCCGATCCGTCGATGCTGACGCCGTCGGTCAAGTTGGGGATCGCGATGACGCCGTCGGCGCCGGTGCCGATGAGATTGGATTGGACGACGTTGGAATCCGCCGGCGCGCCGGGATAGCCGATCTGCACGCCGACGCCCATGTTTCCCGAAATGACGTTGTCCAGAACACTGTTGGAAGATGCCTGCACGTTCACGCCGTTGCCCTGGTTGGACAGGGCGACGGTTCCACTGACATCGGTTCCGACGTAATTGCCCTCGACGAGGGTGCCGGAGCCGCCCTGGATGGTGACGCCGTCGCCGTCGTTGCCGGAGATCACGTTGAGATCGCCGGCGTCAGGTCCTCCGATGGTATTGCCGACCGCCGCTCCGAGGATGTTCACGCCGTCGCCATGATTGCCCAACGACTGGCCGGTGGGGTCCGTCTCGTCGGCGCCCGAGGCGTCGGTGCCGATTTTATTGCCGGCCACAATAGCGTTGGACGCCCCGTCCAGCCGGACGCCGTCGCCGAAGCTGCCGGAGATCACGTTGTCTCGCACGGTCACGCCGGCCAAGGACGGATCGCTCTGGCCGACGTAGACCCCGTCGCCCATGTTGCCCAGGACCAAGGCGCCCGAAACGTCAACTCCGATGAGGTTGTCGCTCACGTCGCCGGTGGCAAAGTTTTGAGAGAAGGAAATTCCGCGGGCGCCGTTGGCGGAGATCACATTGTTCTGGATGATGGCACTGGCGGGTGCGGAACCGACGGGGGCGGTCACTTCAATTCCATTGCCGCCGTTGGAGAGGGCTGCGGCGCCGGTCGGATCGACGCCGATGAAATTGCCCAGCACCTGGTTGGATTGACCTTGAACGACGACCCCGGAAACGTCGTTGCCGGAGATGACGTTTCCCTCGCCCGCGGCGGCGCCGCCCAGCAAGTTGCCGTCGCTGGCGACGACGATGCCGAAGTAGTTGTTCGGCGCGGCCGGCAGTGCGCCGGGGTTGATGCCGATATAGTTGCCCTGGATGACATCGCCGCCGGGACCGTCGAGTTCGATGCCGGCCTTGGCGTTGAAGCCGCTGATGGCCAGTCCTCGGATGGCGCAGTTTCCGGCCAGGACGGTCAGGCCGTTGCCGGGCGTGGACAGCGAACTGCCGTCCAGCCAGACCACCGGACTGCCCGCGTACGAAGGCTGGGTGGTGGCGTCGATGGTAAGAGGATCGGTGATTTGCGGCAGGGCGCTGAGGAGCGAAATTCGCTCCGTGCCCGAGCCGGGGATGTTGAAGTCAATGACATCGGCGCCGGGCGAGGCGTTGGCGTTGGTGATCGCCTGCCGGAGGGAACCGGCGCCGCTGTCGGCGGTCGTGGTGACCCAGTAGGTGGAACTCAGCAGGATGCGAAGCTCCAACGATTCGAAGAACGGTTGGGGCGAATCGCTTTCGCGAAAAGCCCTGTTACCGGATGCTTCCGATTTGGACGACCGCCCGGAAGACTTGTTGAAAAACGACCGCGGACCCGTGGACCTTCTCTTCGGACCGTACTTTAACATGGCTGCTCCTTTTAAGCGCAATCCTGGGGATGCGCCGGACAGGGCCGCGCGGCCTGGAAAAAGGCAAATCCGCGAGTGCATTTACACATTCGTCGGGACGGACTTGCGATTCTGAGTCGAGGCTTTGCAGCCTTTGGGATTCACAACTCCTGGCGTGAGTGTGCTGCTTTGAAACGCTCCTACAACGAGTACGACTTGACGCAAATGAACGCCTTATTATCGGTACTATACAGACGCGAATCGCGGCTGTCTCGGAAATTCCGGAAAAATATGAAATTTTTCTTGCAGTCTGTCGTCTCATGTGCTGTATATGTATAGAGCAAACCGATGAGGAGACACTTCGATGCTTACGAGAAACTGCCTCAGAAGGGCCGGTTGGAAGCGAAACGGAAGCGTGTTGGTCTGGACGGCCATTTTCATGGCTGTAGGAATCGGCCTGCTGGCGTTGGTGGGAGATCTGGGTTACGTAATGCTATGCGGAGTGCGTCTCCAGGACGCGGCGGACGCGGGGGCGCTGGCCGGAGCGCAGGTGGTGCAAAACGACGCCGCACAGGCGACGTCGCAGGCGGCGGCGCTCGCTCTGGCCAACGTGGCGGCCGGCAAAGCGGTGCATTTGGTTTCCAATCCCTCCAACGACCCGGCGGGCGACATCGTCGTCGGCCAGTACAACCAGGTCAGCGGGCAATTTCTGCCGACGCTGATTTTGCCCAACGCGGTGAAGGTGACCGCGAGGTTGACGGATTCGTCACCCAATGGCCCGATCCAGTTGGTGTTCGGGCCGGCGCTGGGAGTTCAAACGGCGACCTTGACGCGGGTGGCGATCGCGATGATCGGCAATCGCGGGGACGCCAACGCAGGGATTATCGTTTTGGATCCGCACGCGCCCTCGGCCATGAGCATGACGGGCAATGGCGCGGTGACGGAAATCGGAGGGGACGTGCAGGTGAATTCCGACAGTAGCACGGCGCTGTCGGCGACCGCGTACGCGACGATCACGGCCAACGCGGTGGACGTGGTGGGGGGGTGCTACTTCGCGGGCGCCGCGCACGTGAACGGGCAAGTGAATACAGGGGCCGCGGCGATGAGCGACCCGCTGTCGAGTATTCCGCCGCCCACGAAGGGGCCGGACCTGGGCAAGGTGAATCTGACAGGGAAGGTGGGCGCGACGCTGAATCCGGGATATTACTCCGGCGGCATCACGCTGATGGGCCAGGGGAACCTGACGCTGAACCCCGGCATTTACATCGTGGACGGCGCCGGCCTGAACCTTGCGGGCTCGGGAACCGTCACCGCCAACGGAGTGATGATCTACGTGACGGGAACGGGGGCGGTCAACCTCAGCGGCAACGGGGTGGTCCACATCACGCCGCCGGACCCCACGGTCAACAACTTTGCGGGCGCGACCACGTACGACGGAATCTCGATCTTCCAGGACCGCGCCAGCACGCGCCCGGGCACGATCGCCGGAAACGGAAACCTCTCGCTCGACGGCGTGATTTACGATCCTTCGGCCCAGATGACGCTCAGCGGGAACGGCGACACGATCGGCTCGGAGGTGATCGTGGACACGTTGCGTTTGGCCGGCTACGGCGTGATAAAAGTGAACCGCGCCACCGGACACGTTCCGCCGCTGCCGCAGAAAGTCTTTCTGGTGCAGTGATTTCGCGCCATGTTGCAGGCTATGAAAAAATTTTTACTAACCTTCCGGATTTTACTAGTTTTCCCGTTTTGAATCGTCTATTATAGCATCTTCATATATAAGTTCATCACCGCATCGAACTCCGTAGTAGGTCGTAGTAGTCAGCGTTCCCGGAGCCACACCTCCGACGGAACGCGGAGGCAGTAGCAGTAATTCGTTGTGAATCTCTGCAGGAGCCCAACCGCGGCGCGGCCGTTGCGCACAGCGGGGCTGAAGGTTCCTGTGAATTCAAAGAGAGAGTTATGGTTGCGTATTGGCTGGCGGTGTTCGCCGGCTTTGAGTTCCACATCCTGTTAAAGGAGCATGTCATGAAGACTCTGAAGAGCATGGTGCAGCAACTGGTCCGAGACGAACGAGGCCTGGAGACGGTGGAATATGCCATCATCGCCGCGCTGATTACGGGCTCGGCCATCCTGGCGATCACATCGCTGGGCCAGGCAGTGGCCGCGAAGTTCAACACTCTCGTGACCGAACTGTCGTAACCTCCCAAGTCCTCGCGGGGCCTCGTCGCACCGGATGCATGGCGGCACCGGCGGCGACGAGGCTTCGTCCAGGCGAATCCGCATTCTTGGTCGCAAACGGAGGCGAGCGCCTGACCAGGCCGCGCCGCCTTTTCGACCGTGAGCTGAGCGCCGAACGGATGGTTCGGCGCTGGCTCGGGATTGTATGGCTATGTCGTACCTCTGGACACATATTGCTGTGGACCCGCTGCCTTGGGCGGTGGCGATTCTGGCCGCGATGGTTGCGGCGGGGATCGACGTGACCACCGGCCGCATCCCCAATCTGTTGACCGTTCCGTTGCTGGTTGGAGGCATCGTCTGGTCGGTTGGCGCGGGCAGCGTGGGCGGCGCGCTGGCGGGCGGCGGCGCGGGAGACGCCAAGCTGATGGCGGCCTTGGGCGCCTGGCTGGGACTGGCCAATTCCATTGTTGTTCTGGTGGTGGTGCTTGTGGCGGGCGGTGTGCTGGCCGTGGCCTTGTCGGTGGCCCGGCGGCGCGTGTCGGAAGTTCTGCGGGGCGTGCGCACGATTTTCTTGAGCGGGCTGGTCCGCATCCTGTGTGGCTGCGGGTTGCCGGACCAGACATCTGAAGCGTCCGAAAACACCCAGGCCCGGAACATGCCTTACGGAGTGGCGATCTTCGCGGGCGTGAGTCTGGCCGCAGTTGGAGTATGGCTATGGCACGCTTGAACCGAAAATGCACCCGGCGGGGCGTCTCGCTGGTGGAGATGAGCGTCGTACTGTCGCTGCTGCTGACGTTAACCCTGGGCGCGGCGGAGTACGGTTGGATGTTTCTCAAGTCCGAGCAGATCGTGAACGCCGCGCGCGCGGGCGTGCGATACGCGGTGACCGCGGACGTGACGAGCGTCGCCCAGGTCACCGGCTCGAACTCGCCGGCGGTGGTCTTCCTGAACCAGACGGGAATCCCGATTCACGGCAGCACGGTGAGCGTGCCAACGGGCGTGACGCCCGGTTCGGGCAACGCCGTGACGGTGACGGTGTCGGTCCCCTATTCCGATGTGGCCTTGACGGGCTTTTCACTTCTGCCGGTGCCCGAAACGTTGACCGCCTCGGTCTCCATGGCCAAAGAAGGACCGTAGGTTTCTGGCGACGCCGTGAGGCGTTTCTTGAAGAACCCCTGCGGGCATTACAAACAGTCTGAAACAGTCACGAAGGAGAGTCGTTATGAAATGGTCCATCCTTGTGCTGGTAGGGGCGGGTCTGGTGGCGGCGCTGGCGGCGACGTTCCTGGTGGCGGGGCTGAGCTCGTCGCGGGGCGCGGGGGCGGCCATGGCCGAAACCGTGAACGAAATCGACGTGCTGTTCGCGGCCAAGGCCTTGCCGGCGCTGAGCGTGATCGACTCCAAGTCGGTGGTAATTCGGAAGGTTGCACAGGCCAAAGTGCCTCCCAACGCCATGTCGGACCCTGTAGCGGTGGTCGGCAAGGTGCTTCGCTCGCCGATGATCGAAGGGCAGGCGGTGACTCCGGCGGTGCTGGCGTCACGGGATTCCGGGATCAACCTCGCGGCCGCGGTGCGTGAAGGCATGCGCGCGGTGAGCCTTTCGCTGGCCGACGCCGATGCGCTGGAGAACCTGCTGTACCCCGGAAGCGTGGTGGACGTGCTGTTTTCGTTCAAGGCGCCTTCCGGCAGCACCAACCAGGCGGACGAAACAATTTCCCTGACGCTGCTCAAAGCGGTCCAGGTTCTGGCGGTCGAGGGGCGGACGATTCTATCGACCGATGAGCCGGCCGCGCCGCCGCTGTCATCCCCGCGTGGTTTGCAACGGCAGATGGTCACGCTCATGGTGACCCCCAAGCAGGCGGAACTCCTCCAACTGGCGCAAAAATTCGGCGCGGTTTCGCTGGCGATGCGCAACCCCATGGACAACCAGACCCCCGCCGTCGGCGAAGCGATGCTTAGCCAACTGTCGGAATTCTTCAACCGGCGGACGACGTCCCCGGCCGCGGCGCCCGTCGTTGCGGCGCCGATCCTGCAGGCGCAGGAATCGCCGCGTAAGCCGGCGGCCTCGCAACCCGCGACGGCCCCTGCCTGGAGCATGACAGTCATTCGCGGAGGCGCTTTAAGCGTTCAGGATTTCCCCTCGACCACTAAACAAGGGCAAACACCATGATTGAGCGATGCAGTCCACGGACGCCATTTGCACAAGGCAGCGCGAGCCCGACGAGAACTCACGTCCCATTGCGTCTAACAAGCATACTCGCCTTCCATCCGTCCGGTCATTGCAACCGGGATGGTTTCGATCCTCACCCCTGGTGGCCGATTCTCTTCATGATGTCGATCGCGTTGGCGGCGATGGCCGAATCGCCGTCCGATGAGTTGCCCTGGCCGTGCGACAAGGGCCTGTCGGTGATGACAGGGCACTCGGTTGTCGTGCGCGCTCCCTGGCCGGTGGCGCGAGTTTCGGTCAGCGACCCGAAGGTTGCGGATGTCAGGGGGCTGACGCCCGATCGCATCATGGTGATGGGTAAGTCGATCGGGACGACGGACCTGATGATCTGGAATGACAAGGAAGAGATGCGCCGCGTGCCGGTGGGAGTGTCGGCGGACATCGAATGGCTGCAATTGGAACTGGCTCGCCTGCTGCCGCAAGCGAAACTGGAAGTGCGGCAGTCCCATGACCTGATTATCCTGAATGGAACGCTGCGCACGACCGAGCAGATTCAACTTCTGCATAAGTTCATGGACGCCGCCTCGATGAAGTACGTGGACATGACGCGTCAGGCCGGAGTTCAGCAGGTCCAGATCCAGGTTCGAGTGGCGGAGGTCAGCCGCACGGCCTTGCGGATCCTGGGAATCAACGGTTCCTACACGAATCCCCACGCGGCCATCGGGCAGACGGTGGGTCCCTCAAGCGGCGGGCCTTTGAACCCCATCAGCATCGGCGTGCCGTCGGGCACGCCCGCGACGGGCACGCTGCCTCTGGTTTTCAATCCGGTCACCAGCACCTCGGCGGGTGTGACGCTCTTTGGCGGTTTCCCCGATATCAGCCTGCAGGTGTTTATGCAGGCGTTGTCTGAAAACCAGTACATGCGCATCCTGGCCGAACCGACGCTGGTGGCCATGAGTGGTGAAGACGCCAGCTTCCTGGCGGGCGGAGAGTTCCCGATCCCGGTTCCGCAGAACAATGCGGGCTCCGGGACCACCATCACGGTGGAGTACAAAGAATATGGCGTTCGGTTGAAGTTTCACCCCACCGTGCTGGGCGAGAACGTGATCCGCATGTCGATCGCCCCGGAGGTCAGCGAACTGTCGAATGCCGGCGCGGTGGTCATCCAGGGTTTCAGCATCCCCTCGATCGTGACTCGCAAGGCGCAGACGACGCTGGAACTCAAGAGCGGCCAGACGTTCGCCATGGCCGGCCTGATCAATCACACCGCAAACGGCATGAATTCGCGAATCCCGGGCCTGGGTGACGTGCCTGTGCTGGGAGCGATGTTCCGCTCGGTGCGCTATGAAAATGATGAGACCGAACTGGTGGTGCTGGTGAAGGCTTCGCTGGTGGACCCCTTCTCGGCCGGTCAGACCCCTCCGCTTCCGGGCGACGAGCACGCCAAGCCCAACGACTAGGAGTTGTACGCCATGGGCGCGCTCGAGGGCCAGGCCCCGGCGAAACTCTCGAAGGCCCAGGCGGCCTGGCTGGACCAAAGCGGCCTGTCGAAGCTGCGCGGACCGGGCGGTTGGGTTTCGTACGAAACTCGCCCCGCCACGGCGCCCCCTGGCGAACCGGCGGCGCCTGCCCCAAAGCCTTCCCCGTCCAAGCCCGTCGCGCCCCGTCCGTCGGCGGCCCAACAAGACAAGCCCGCTCAAGGAAGGCCATGACGTTACAACGCAAGATCCTGTTGTTGGGCGGCGACCCGCATACCGCCGCTTCGGTGGTCATCGCCCTGAAGGCCGCCGGGTCGCAGGACGTGCAAGTCTGCGCGAACCTGTCGGAAATGCCGGACCGGCTCAGCCAGGAGCCTTCGGCCGTGGTGCTGGTCGATATCAGCGCCGACCCAAAGGCCGGGCTGTCGGGAATGGAGTGGCTGATCCGACGGTTCCCGACCGTGCCGTTCATGGCCTTGGCGGACGAACTGCACAACGAATGGATTCTGGCGGCGATGAAGGCTGGGGCCAAGTACTTCCTGACCAAGAACACGCTGGGGTCGGACTTGAAGGACGCCCTGTCGCGATTGGCGCCGGCGTCGAACGTGGCGGGCGTGCCCGGGACCGTCGTGACGGTGCTGTCTTGCGGCGGCGGGTGCGGGGCGACCACCATCGCGATCAATGTGGCCGATCAACTCCGCGTGATGTCCAAGGAGGAATCGCTGCTGGTGGACATGGACCTGTGCTATGCGTCGATCTCCCAATACCTGGGTCTGGCGGCGACGTATGGTCTGGGCGACGTGCTGACGCACGCGGACGAGATCGATGAACAACTGGTCCGTTCGACGATGGTCAGTCACGGACAGGGGCTTCGGGTGCTGGCCAGTCCTGCCGGACCCAACTGGCCTCGCGGAAACCACCTGGATTTCTCGCAGATGCCCCGAGCGATCGACTTGTTCCGCCGCGTGTCCAAGTTCACGGTGTTTGACGCGCCACGGGTGGACATGGACATGGCCTTCATGCTCGCCGGCCAGAGCGTCGCGACATTGCTGGTGTTTCAACTCAACGTCAAGGATCTGCGTTTCGCCCAGTGGATGCTTTCAACCCTGGTCGCCAAGGGTGCGGATGCAAGCCGCCTGTGGCCGGTGGCCAGCCGGACCGGACAGAAGCACGCGATGGTCGCCATCGCCGACGCCCGAAAATTGCTGGGCATGGACGTGACGGAGATTCGCAACGATTATCGAGCGGCGATTCAATCGGTGAATTACGGGATGCTGTTGTCGCAAACGGCCCCGCGGTCGCCCCTGGCCAAGGGCATGGAGGCCGTGGCCAAACGAATCCTGGACGTCGGCCGGCAGAATGACAAGGCCGTAAGGAGCGCTTCATGAATTACGAGGCAAGTTCCCTGGTGCCTGGCGAAGCCCCGGTGGGCGTCCGCCAGGGCATTTCGCAAATCAAGGCCAACGTGCATAAGCGGCTGTTGGAGACGCTCAACCTGATTGAGGCTCGCAGGATGAGTTTCGATCAGCTCCAGGCCGAGTGTTCACGACGGGTCGATATTCTCCTGACCGAGCAGCGATGTCCGCTGACCGGGCAGGAGAAGGCCCAGTTACTGCAGGAACTGATGGACGATATTTTCGGCCTGGGTCCGCTGGAGGCGTTTCTTCGCGATCCGACCGTCAGCGATATCCTGGTCAACGGGCCGTTCCAGATTTACGTCGAACGGCACGGCCAGTTGGAAGAGACCGAGGCGCGGTTCCGCGACGCGGACCACTTAATGGTGGTGATTCAGCGCGTGGCGTCGAACGTAGGCCGGCGCGTGGACGAAAGCTCCCCGATGCTGGACGCTCGCCTGCCCGACGGAACTCGTGTCAACGCGATCATTCCGCCGCTCTCGCTGGTGGGGCCTTCGGTAAGCTTGCGGCGATTCGGCGAGGTGCCCATCGACGCGGCGCGTCTGGCGGCCTCGGGTTCGGCCACTGTCGAAATGCTTGCCTTCCTGGAGGCGTGCGTTCGGTGCAAGACGAATGTCTTGGTCAGCGGGGGTACTGGAACGGGCAAGACCACGTTGCTCAACGTGCTTTCACGGTGGATTCCGGCGAAGGAACGCGTGGTGACCATCGAAGACGCCGCCGAACTGCAGCTTCAGCGGAAACACGTGGTGAGGCTGGAATCGCGCCCGCCGAACATCGAAAGCAAGGGCGAGGTCACCCAGCGCGACCTGCTCCGCAACAGTCTGCGTATGAGGCCGGATCGCATCCTCATCGGCGAAGTACGAGGCGCCGAAGCGCTGGACATGCTCCAGGCGATGAACACCGGCCACGAGGGGTCGATGACGACCGTACACTCCAACACGCCGCGCGACGCGCTGCGACGGTTGGAGAATATGGTCAGCATGGCCGGGCTGAATTACCCGGTGGCCGTGATCCGCCAGCAACTGGCGTCGGCGTTGCACCTGATCGTGCAACTGGACCGCCTGACCGGCGGCCGCAGAAAGATCGTGAGCATTGAGGAGATCACCGGCATGGAGGGCGACAAGATCTGCACGCAGGAAATCTTCGTCTTCCGTCAAACCTCGATTGACCGCCAGGGGTACGCGATCGGGCAGTTTGAAGCCTGTGGGGTTCGCCCGCAACTGCTCAAGCGTCTCCAGACCGAGGGTGCGAGTTTCCCGCCGGACTTCTTCCAGCGACGAATTCTGGAATGTACAGCGCCAGCTTAGGAGTCTTCCATGGGACACGACAAACTATTTCATTATCTGTTGCCCGCCGCCGCGTTCTTGACGATTGCGGCCGCCTGGGTCGTGGTGGTCGTGTTGTGGTCGGCGCGTCGCCGCCGCCTGAGCGACAAGATTCAACGGCGCATCGGCCTGATCCAGGACTCGAACCAACCTGTCCGTATGCTGCGGTTGTGGCACGAAGGCAAGGAGGCCGTGACCTACGTTCCGGGGATGCCGCGGCGCAACTCGATGGCTCAACGCATTGCGCACCTCTGCCGCGACACCGGGTGGCGCACGCCGCCGGGAATGATCCTGGCGGTACTGGCCGGCGTGTGCGTGTTTGCGGTCGTGGTCGTGCTGACGTTGTCGCACAACGTGCTGTTGGCGGCGGCGGCGCCGGTGGTGGTGTCGGTGCTCTTTTGGCTTTACCTCAAGCAATGTATCGCGAAGCGGGAGATGGTCTTCGACCAGCAATTCATCGACGCGCTCGATCTGGCGGCCCGGTCGCTGCGGGCCGGGCACCCGCTGCTGGGCGCGTTCCGCGTGATTTCCGATGAAATCCCCGCGCCGGTGGGCAACATCTTCGGAGAGATCTGCCAGCAGCAAGGGATCGGGGTGTCGGTCGAAGACGCCCTCCGCCGCGCCGCGGGCGGCTTGACCAGCCTGGACCTGAAGCTGTTCGCCACGTCCGTGACCATCCAGATGCGGACAGGCGGAAACCTCACCGAGATGATGGAGCGCCTGGCCACGGTGATCCGCGGACGAATGTGGCTGACGCGGCGAATTCGCGTGCTGACCGCCCAAACGCAGTTCAGCAAACGTCTGTTGCTTGTGTTGCCGTTTCTGCTGTTTTTCGTCCTCAACCTGATTAACCCCCATTATATGGAGCCGTTGTACCACACGTGGATCGGCCAAATGATGCTCCTGGTCGCGGGCGCCGGTCTGTTGATCGGAGCATGGGTGATGAATCGCATGGCGGTTCTGAAATACTGAGAGGGCAGGTGCGATATGACAAACTTGCTCATTCCGGCCTTGGTGTTTGCGGCGGTCCTTGCCCTGGGCGGGGCCTGGGTGGTGGTGCTGTACGCAAAGAGAAAGATCGTGGAGGAGCGTCTGGCCGGTTCGCCGGGGGGCGTCCTGTCCTCGCGACCGGAAGACTCCTCCAAGCGATTGTCAGGCGTCATGGATAAAATGGGGAGCGTGTTGGGCTCTGCCAACGCCTCGCAGCAGTTACGCGAGCAACTGGCCCGCGCGGGCTTTCACAACCCGGATGCGGGGGCCAAGTACCTGGGGGCCAAGACGGCGCTGCTGTTGGCGGGAGCGACCGTGCTGCCGGTAGTCCTGCTGGCAACGAAGCTGGGCCTCTCGAAGGCGGTATTCGCGGCGTTCCTGGCGGCGGGTACGCTGTACTTCATTCCCAACATGGTGGTGGGGTTGCGTATTCGCGGCCGCTCGCAGAAGGTTCGCGAGCATCTGCCCGAGGCGCTGGACCTGCTGGAGATTTGCGTTTCGGCGGGCATGGGGCTGGACACGGCCTGGAATGCCGTCGCCGACGAGATTCGCGATGTTTGCCCGATCCTGGCGGACGAAATGGCCCTGACGAACCTCGAGATTCACCTGGGCGCTCCGCGAGCGGAGGCGATGAGGCACATGGCCTTCCGCACGGGCGGGCAGGATATCTCCTCGCTGGTGGCGATCCTGGTGCAGTCCGAGCGGTTTGGCACGAGCATCGCCACGGCCCTGCAGACTTTTGCGGCGTCGATGCGGCAGACCCGCAGCCAGCGAGCGGAAGAACGGGCCGAGAAGATGGCCGTCAAACTGCTGATCCCCATGGTGCTCTTCATTTTTCCAGCCGTCATGATCGTGCTGGTGGGCCCGGCGGGCATCACCCTACGCAATGTACTTGGCAAATTTTAGGAACGAACTTTGAGCAAGGAGTAAGTCCAATGACTCGTCTAATCGTGATCGGAAGCTGGCTGGCCTTTGTCGCGTGCGCGACCGGCTGCGACGCGCCGGCGAAGTCGGTGTCGAAAGTGGATGCCCAGCCGGTTCAATCGGTGCTGAATCGGCAGGTGGCCCAGGGCGTGTCCGACCAGCACGCCTTGATGCCTTACCATTTCCGGGCCAACAGCGCTGAGCTGAACGACCTGGGCAGGCAGGACCTGGAAATCCTGGCCCAGGACTTTCTGACCGCGCCGGGAGCGTTGACCCTGCGCCATGGGGCGGAGTCGTCGCAACTCTACGGGCAGCGCAAAGCGACGGTTCTGCGCTTCCTGCGCGACTACGGGGTCAAGACGGCCTGCGTGTCGATCAACGACGACTTGCTGGACGGCGACGGCGCGTCCAGCGCACAGGCCCGCCAGGCGCTCGAACGCATGAATACTGCCGTTTCCGCCGAACCCGCGGCGTCCGGCGCCACGCCGCCGCCGACGAACAATCAGTCAGGAGGGTCGCAAAAATGACGCACCGAATTCAAAGCTTGGTTTGCCACGGAGGCAGGATTTTGCATCGCTTGGCTTGGATACTGTTGGCGCCGGCCATCCTCGCGACAGGGATGTCGCTGGCCGGCTGCCAACAGGACTGGGCGTCCGCCATGTCGCACTGGGGTGAGAAACCCGCCGCAACGGACGATTTCGAGGCGGGCGCCAATCGAGCGCCCACCGCGAACACGCTGTTGGCGCTGGCGCGAGTGCTCGCCTGTCAAGCTCGCGACGCGGACTGCCAAGCCGTGCTCAATCGCCTGCTGACGGAATACCCCGATTGCCAGGCGGGATACTTTGAACTGGCCCAGTGCCACATGCGGCAGCAGGATACCGCCGCCGCGGCGGCGGTGCTCGACAAGGCTTTGCAGCGGTGGCCGGGAAATCCGTCGATGCTCAATAACCTGGGCATGTGCCATCTGATGACCCATGATTATGACGGCGCCGCCAAGGCCTTCGCCCAGGCGCACGAAGCCCAACCCGCCGAGGTCGCCTGCCAGACAAACCTGGCCGTTGCCTTGGGAATGTGTGGAAGGTACGAGCAGGCGCTGGTCCTGTACCAGGAGGTCCTCCCGCCGGCAGACGCCCACTACAACCTCGCGTTGCTCTGCCGGGCACGCGGAGACGCCCAGCGGGCCGACGACGAATTCGCCTTGGCGAAATCAACCTCGACGAAGGCCCCGGCGCCGGTCACTCCGTAGAGGGTTGTCTATCTGAAAAACGGAACACGCGGCCTGCGGGCAACGGACATCTCTACGGTTTCCACGGTACGCACTTGAGATCCTTGCGAACGGCGTCCACCTCTTCCTCGTCCCACGCGGGCACCGGCAGGCCGTCATGCTCCAGCATGGCCCGGAAGAACTTGCTGGCGATGATCTCGTCGCCAAACGGCGTGGGGTGATGGCCGTCCGCCACCAGGGCGATTTCCTTGTACTTGGCCGTGTCCTCCCAGACGCCCTTGACGTAGACGAAACCGGGGATGTTCTCGGTGGCAATCTTGGCCACCGCGTATCGCTCCTCGTTGCGGTTCCATTCGTTGGGATTATCCAGGTCGCGCCAATACTTCTTGGGCGACAGGAAGTACAAGGCCGCGCCGTCGGCCATGATGGCCTGAATGTGGGTGCGGAGGAAATTCCTTGCCATGTTGATGTGCTCGGCGTCGTCGGCCCCCAGGATCCTGCAGTTGGGGATGCAGGCGTAGCCGGTGTTGTTCATGGCCATCACGATCACAGGGGTGCCCGCGTTGTCCTGGATCAGTTTCCGCACCGTCTTTAGATACTGTTTGCTGCGGAAGGCCTCCCACTTGCCCGGATCGTCCTTGGAGGGTTTGCAGTCGATCCAGCCGGGCATGCGCCACTGGGCCCCGCTGATGGAAAAATTCGAGATTTGCAGCGGGCAATCGGCCCCGTTCTTGCCGGTGTACCGATAGAACTTGCGCTGCAAGCGGGCCGGATAGCCCAGGCTTGTCGAGGGGCCGTAACTGGCGAAAAGCCGCTTCTCGCCGTTGAAAATTTTCAGGACGTTCGCCGGCGCGGAAGCGGGAATGGCAGTCGTCGCCGCGGGCACCGGTTCCTTCTTTTTCAGGCCGGCCGGATCGTTGCCGCAACACACGGACACGAGGGCGAGCGAGGCAACCACGATGGAGGCAAACAAGGTTTTCATTGGGGGTATCCTTTTTTCGGGTTTACGGCTTTTGCGAACAAGTAGTACACACGTGCCGCATCATCCAGACGGTCGCGTGGACGAACCGCGAAACCGGCGGCGGATGAAACGATAATCCAAGACACAACGTGGAATAGTGTACCACCTATTTGAATGAACCACTAGCCCGATGCGCGAGCGGAAGGAAGACAGAAGGAAATCACCCATAGCACCGCACCGATCGCAAAGCAGGCGGCGAAGGCGATCCAGTAGGCCAGCCCTCCGCCCGACTTGGCTTGCTCGGCCGGCATCGTGTACAGGACCGCACCGGCGGAGGAATCCCATGACGGTTTGAGGGCCTGTGGAGGCAGGATGATCTGATCCTGGCCCTTGACCTCGCCCATCGCAAAGCTGGCGGCGAAGTGGAAATAGGCGATCTTCTTGCCTTCGTCCAGGTTGGAGAACTCCAGGCCGGGCATCACCTTCGCTTCCCAGTGGTCGCCCTTGTTCTGGGCCATCCCCAGCACCGTCATGGTCATCGTGAGCGTGCGGCCCAGGTCATCCCAATTCGACTTCTTGTCCGTCACCACGACGCCCGATCGCTCGCTCGCCAGCGACCGCGCCGCCAACATGTCCGCGCCCGCGTTTTTCCACATCGTGTACATCTGCATCGTGAGCGTGAACTTCCGCGTCACCTTGACGTCCCCGTTGGGCTGCAATTCCCACAGCCCTTCGTATTGGGCCGGAGGCATCATCTGCCCCAGGGCGCCCGACGCCCCGATCAGCCATATCGCCACGATCGCTCCGACGAATTGCGTTGTGTACCGGGTCATGATCTCGCTCCTGGTCTTATGGTCCAATGGTGTTTTCCTGGAGGCTACGGGGCCGTCATCGTGACCTGTGCGCTTTGGCCCATTACGTTGGTCACCGCGCCTTGGGCGCTGCGTCCGTCGGCGGCCAGTTGCACACGCAATGTCATCGGCAGGCCTTGCGGCCGCATGTTGACCCCGTCCAGAGTCCAGATCGCCTGCCGGCAAATTAGCGTCACGACCTGCCCGGCGATGGCGCCCTGGAAGCTGTTCTGTTCGTGCGCCTGGTGGGATCTGTCGTCCGGGCCGGTCAGCGAATACTGCGCGACCCAGACCAGTTGCACCTGTGGCCCCTTCACCGTCACGGCAGCGGCCCCTTGCACGCTGGTCCCGTTGGCCTGTGTCACGGTGCAGGCCCATTCGCCCTGTGCCATGGAGGCTTGCGCGGGGGGCGCCGGTTCCGGCGGCGCGGGCTGGGGTTCGGTTTTCTTCAGTTCGGCCTCGCGAATGTTCCACAACTCCAGGATGTTGGCCGGCAGCGGTTCCAGCTCCGCCGGCGCGATCCCCTGGGCCCAGCATTCCTGGCACCTCACCAAGTCGAAGCGACCGGTCTTCTGGAGGCCGCCCCATTCCTTGGCTGCGATCTGGACCGCTTTGACAAAATCATAGCTCTTGCCCGGGCCGCCCCCGACGCACGTCGCTTCCACCGGTATTGGCGTTCCGGACGGCGAGACGGCCATCGGGAAACAATGCCCGTCCAGGCACACCAGCACGCCCTTGATGCCGATCGAGTTGAGCATCGAAGCGTACAGGATCGCCAGGTCGATGCACGTTCCGCTGCGCTTCTCGATGGTGTCGCGCGGATACTGCAACGACTGGACCTCCAGCGGTTCGTACGACTTGCTCTGGTCCACCATGTTGGCCGGGTGCTGGTAGGTGATCTTGATGTCGCGCATGATCTCGTAGCACTGTTCCATCGCGGCCAGGCATTGCTTGTCGTCCTCGCCGGCAGCCACCCCGCCGGCTCGCTTGTTGGCCAAACTGGCCAAACCGGCCACGGGCATGTCGGCCGCCGTCACCCACGCGGCCAGCAGCGGCGAGTAGGTGTCCTGGTCCTGGAACGACCCGGTCTTTTCCTCTTCCTTCAGATCCGTGAAGAAGAACTCCCGCCTTCCCATGAGCGTCAGACGCTCGGACTTCTGTACCTGCTTCTTTTCGCCGGAGGCGGTCACGTATTCAAATTCCATCTGCAACTCCGCCGGCGTGCGGCTGGTGAGTTGGGCACACTTGCTGGAGAGAATCGGAAAGTACAGGTCGCACACCGTCTGGGTGGGCACCAGTTGCGGATATTCCTGCCAGGAGCACCAGTCGGCGTAGTCTCCGAGCTTGTATCGCACCTTGAGATCTTTCACCGGCGCGTTCATCTCGTTGTGGAATACCGCCTTGGCCAGCCACAGGCCCTGATCTTTGAGACCGTAAACCTTGTATGCGCCGGAGATGAGTTTCTCCCGGACCTGCATGCGGCAGGTTACATCGCCGCTGGGCGAAACGGCTTGGTTCTTGCCCGTCAACGCCAGGGCGAAGAATACAAGACCCACCAACACCAGCAACGAACCCGCCGCGCGAAGTGCCGTTTTCATCATGTGCTCCTGTCCAGTACACAACAACCGGCCTTGGAATTAACCTGTCCTGCGGACATATCTTGTAATTCTAGGCGGTTCATGTCAATAGTCAAATGGCCGCCTCCGTAATTCCTATCCATGCGGTCTTTGCGGCGATCTTCACTTGGTCCTGGCCGGCGATTGCGGCTCCGGGAGTCCCACTCGAAAGCGGTCCTTATAGCCCTTCTTGTGCAGATCGCACATGATCGGGTCTTTGGCCGTCAGGTTGCCCGTGGTCGTCAGCGCCGAGGCCCGGCACCCCGCACCGCACTCCTTGAACCAATCGCAGGCCGAGCACTCCGGATTCTTTGCGAGCACGTCCTTCTTCTTCATGGACGCGATCTGCCGCAAGAACGAGCGTGTCCAGACTTTCGATAGGTCTTCCCTCAGGAGGTTGGGCATTCGATCATGCACGATGCTGTCCACGAAGCCGGGGCAGGGCACCAGCGTGCCGTCCGAGAGCAGGTTGGGCTGCTCCCGGCATGCGCCGCAGTCGTAGGAATCCGGCGTATATTCCGGCCGGGGTATTTCCGCCGAACGTTTCAAGCCTATGGCGCCCGGTTTCCGCCCGGCGGGGCGATCGCGCCGGTCGGCCTGCGATCTTCGACGTCCGCCGCCGATGAAGAACCCGCACAGTTGCAGGAAAAACGGCTTGTCGTCCTTCATCCATCGCTCCAGCAATGGTGCATAGGCCTCGGCCTGCTCGGCCAGCGACACTGCGGTGGTAGTCCCCCGCCAATTTCCCATCTCCTGGGGGGCCGCGATGCGCCACGCCTGGACGTCCAACTTTTTCATCAGTTCGTAGGTGTCAACAAGGCTGCCGATGTTCAGCCGGTCAATCGAGCCGCTGACGGCCACCGGAAAATCAGCGGCCCGCAGCCGGCGAATGGCTTCGATCACGCCCTGTTCGATTCCCATTCTCCCTCGCATCTGGTCGTGGACGCCAACCCCGTCGAAGCTGATTTGGAAGGCCGGCTTCAAACCGATCCTTCGAATGTCTCCCAAGTGTCGGTCGGTTATCAGCAGGCCGTTGGAGAATATCTGGCCCAGATAAATCTTCTTGTCAACCAGCACCTCCATGATGTCCAGGAGGTCCTTTCTGACGAACGGTTCGCCGCCGGTGAACGAGACCTCGATCACGTTGGCCCGCTCGAACTGCTCGATCAGGCCGACCATCGCCTCAAACGGGAGTTCGCCGTATCGCCCGGAAGGGGACTCCATATAACAGTGCCTGCAGTTGAGGTTGCACAACCCGGTCACGCACCAGTGGATTCCGGTCAGGCGCGGGTTGTCGGCCTTGCGGTATTGCTGCCAGGGCTCGATGGGATCTCCCTTGCGGCATTCTTCGGCGATCCCCTCCGCAATCAGCAGGTCGAGCATGGCCTGGTGCCGGGGGAGAAATGCGAACGACTCGAAGTCGGTCTGGCCGTCACACGACTGGGCGACGTAAAAGCCCATGTTCTTCAACTCGCGCTGGTCGCTGGTCGTCCAGTTGACCAGGGCCTTGGGCATATCGCTCCAGCCGCGCAGCATCCAGTCTTTTTTCAGTCTGGCGTACCTTCCTGACATGGCGCCCTCAGTTACGGGGTATTGCGCGGCGGCCATCCTTGGCTGCCGTGTCCGGAGGTGGCGACCCGGGATGGCCGTCACCCGTAACGCGCAGCACACCACGCGCAAAGACCTAACAGCCCGTTGAAAAAGTAGCATGGGCATCTTGCCCATGAGTCTCACGGGCGTCCCGCCCGTGCAAATGCCCAAGAACATGGGCAAGATGCCCATGCGACTCATGGGCGAGACGCCCATGCTACGCCGGATGGCCTTTTTCAACGGGCTGCTAAGGCATCAATACCATTGACGTCCGATACACGTGTGGTTTTCCGTTACGCAATAGCTATAGGTGGAATAATCGCATCCACCTTCCTGGCCCCTGACTTCCGCCAGTTCGGTCTTGGACAGCTTCTTGGCCCCGCGCACTTTGTCCAGATCCTTCACCGTGAACTTGAACCCAGCCGCCGCGGCGATCTTGACGACCTGCGCGGAGGCTTCCTGCTTCGTCTTTTCGACGTCCTTCACGGTCTCTTTGTGCAAAGCTTTCAGTTTCGTCTGAAGCGCTTTGTCTTCCGCAACCTTCTCAAAGAACTGTTCCACATTCTTCGCCGACATGATGGTTCTCCCTATGAGTATGTTCCTGGACGCCACACGAGTGACGACGTTCCAAAGCGAAATGAATTGATGTCCCTGATTACAAGCCGACCATCGCCCCGTGGCTTCACATGCGGGGTAGGACAAACGGCTTCAACAACAACGATGTTGCTTTCTGCGCCGATAGGCCACCTTCGTGCAACGCAGGCTCGATTGCCTTATGCCTTAGAATATAATAGGCAAGACTCTGCGGCGTGCAAGTGTCTTTTCGGTTAATCCCGAAAAACGGAATGCCCTCGGAGTTTTTCCAAAACTTGCGTGGAACTATCCAAGGCATATAATGACCGGAGTCGGCTCGCTGTCGCAGCGGCCTGCGGCCTGCTTAAGTCGCCAAGCCATTTCTGGGCGATGGCGACGGCGTTGCACGGCAGATACATCTTGAGGCTCGTTACGCATGGCACCATCGAATCGCATCCTTTCGGCCTACCTGGGAATCATGCCCCGAACACCCGAAGCCGCGGTGTTGCGGCTGCTGGTCGAACTGGCCGTCCAGTACGTCGGCGGCGACGAGGGCTCGCTGGTGGTTCCGGACGCCGCGAAGAATCGCCTGGTCTTCGCCATGACCACAGGGGAGTCGGAAAAGATCCTGATCGGGCAGCGCGTCCCGCTGGGCAAAGGGCTGACCGGCCTGGCCGCCGTCACGCGGGAGGTGCAGATCGGCGCTCCGACCTTCAAGGACATCAAGCAGCGAAAGCGGGCGGGCTCGACGGACGGCCAACCCACGGCGGTCATCGCCGCCCCCATGCTGATTCGCGACGAGATGGTGGGCGTGATCACCGCCGTCAGCTTTGACCCGCGAAAGCGATTCACGGCGGCCGATGCCTCGCTCTATGCCAAGGTCGCGTCGGTGGCGGCCGTGATCGTGGATCAGCATCGGCGGTTGCGAGACTTGGAGAACCTGCAACAGGCTCGGCGGCCGCTCAAGCCGATCGGCCATCAAAGCCGGGGCGAGGCGGAGATTATTGACTGCGTGGCCCGGCTCGTTCGGCAGCGGCCCCGCAACTTGCGGGATATTCGGTCATTGCTGGG
>CAZYDC010000012.1:0-20921 GCA_964646065.1 uncultured Planctomycetaceae bacterium
GTAAAATAGCGCGAAAAACGCGCGGAATGGGGGTCTGGAATGCATAACATGCTTAATATACAATACTTGCAGATTTACAGGCGGGTTCTAATGGCTTCCGAACAGGTTCTAATGAGCCGCCTGTGCGTTCTAATGAGCCGCCTGACCGTTCCGGTGGCTTCCCGACAGGTTCTAATGCGTTACGAATGTATGCCGAAACACCTTTCGGGTGCCATGCCCAAGTCTGCGCGGGCATGTTCGCACCACGTGGGCATATCGCATCGCGCGGACATGCCCGCGCAGACTTGGGCATGGCACCCGGACGCGGCGGCCAGGGATGGCCGCCGAGCAGAAGAAAGAGGATGGATGGGCAATTGATGAATCGACTCGCGTCTGCTATTATCTGCTTCCCGCTGGCGGTTTCGGCCGGCGAGACTAAGGACGAAACATGAAACAGGACACACCGAACATTCGCTTTGCGTGCATGAGCCTGATGTGGGGCTGGGATCTGCCCGTCGAGAAGTTGGCCGCGTGGATGGGCGATGTGAAGTCGGCCGGGTATGACGGCCTGGCGACGTTCGCCCACGAGCTGGCCCGCCTGGCCGGCGACGCGGGCTTGCGGTCGCGGATGAAAGACCTGGACCTTTCGATGGCCAGCGTGGACTGGTTCATCGACCGCGATTGGGACAAGCTCATGAGCACCTGCGAGATCATGCAGTCGATGGGCGCCCGCCACCTGGTGGCCCTGTGCGGCCTGGCCAAGAAGGGCGCCGACCCGCAAGAGATCGCCGACATCCTCAACCAGGCCGGCGAGATCGCCCTGTCGTACGACGTGTGGGCGTGCTACCACAATCACACCAACGACACCGGCGAAACGTTGGAGCAGGTCGAGGACCTCGTCGGCCGCACGGACCCGAGGAAGTTTTTCGGATTCCTGGACGTCGGCCACGCGACCAAGGATTTCGCCGGCCACCCGGTGGCCCAGCGTGCGGCGATTTTCCTTCGGAAGAATTGGGACCGCATCAAGTTCATCGAGTTCAAGGACTGGTCCCAGCAGTACGACCTGAACACCGAGGTCGGCGCCGGCCTGTGCGATTACGCCGGTGTCTTCGAGATCATCAAGGCCAAAGGTTATTCCGGCTGGATCACGATCGAGCAGAATGGGCCAATGGGGTCCAAGACACCGCTCGAATGCGCGACCGCCAGCCGGACATTCATCAGAAAAGGAATGGGAATATGAGTCAATTTCGTATGCGTCGTCTCGGCCGCACTGGTTGGAACGTGACCGAATTGGGCATGGGCGGCTATCAGTACACCGGAGAGTTCGGCGTCTCGCAGGAAGAGGCGGCGAAGATCCTGGACCTGGCCTTCGAGGCCGGGATCAACTTCTTCGACACCGCGGCGATGTACGGTTTCGGCGAGAGCGAGGAGATGGTCGCCCGCGCGCTGGCCCGCCACGGCAAGAAGGGCGTGTACGTCAGCACGAAGGTCGGCTGGCTGGACCGCACGGTCGTCCGCAACGTGGGCGACGCCGCCTACCAAAGCGCGGACGCCCTGATGAAGGCGATCAAGCACAGCCTGTGGATCCTGCGGCTGGAGCATGTGGACGTGATGATGGTCCACGAGCCCGATTGGGGGCAGTGGGGCTTCAACCTTCGCACCGGCGACGCACCGATCACCGACGTACTGGAGAAGCTCAAGACCGAAGGCGTCATCGGCGCGATCGGCATGGGCGGTTGGAACTGCGACGTGATCGCGGCCTTGATCGAGACCGGGCGATTCGACGTGGCCCTGGTGGCCGGCGGGATCAACCTGCTGGGCCAGCCGATCAAGGAGCGCGTGCTGCCCGCGGCCAAGAAGCACGACGTGGGCATTATCCTGGGCGGGGCGATGGGGCAAGGCTCGATCGTCGCCAAGGACCGCAAGGCCGCGCAGGACATGATCGACAATCCGCGAAATGTCCACCACTCGCTGCACGGCAAAAAACTGCTGGCGCTGTTCGACCTGTCGGACAAGCTCGGCCTGAACCTGCCCGAAATGGTGATGCGGTACGTCGCGTGCTTCCCCGAGATTCACACGCACATCGCGGGCGCGCGGTTGGCCGAGCACCTGAAGGCGAACATCGCGGCCGTGCAAGCCGGCCCGCTGCCGGCGGACGTGGCGGCCAAGATCGAGGCCATCGGGCGAGGCGAATTTTAAAAACAAACCCGAAATCCGAAGCACGAAATACGAAACAAACGGCAAACGACAAATTCAAAGAACGAAACGTCGTGCATGAAGTTTGTTGTTATGCTGTTTTGAGTTTGTCTTTTGTTTCGGATTTCGGATTTCGAGTTTCGTGCTTTTGACTACAGAAAGGACGATATTATGGCAGAGTCTCGACAAAGCATACTGAAGCGTTTCCGCGAGAAGATCGCCCGCGGTGAGCCGATCGTCGGGGGCGGAGCGGGCACGGGCATCAGCGCCAAGTGCGAGGAGGCCGGCGGGATCGACCTGATCGTGATTTATAATTCCGGGCGCTTCCGCATGGCCGGTCACGGTTCGCTCGCCGGGCTGATGCCCTACGGCGACGCCAACGCCATCGTGCTGGAAATGGCCAACGAGGTGCTCCCGGTCGCCCGCAAGACGCCCGTGCTGGCCGGCGTGTGCGGGACCGACCCCATGCGCCTCATGGACCGGTTCCTGGGGCAGGTCAAGGACGCAGGTTTCGCCGGCGTGCAGAACTTTCCGACGGTCGGCCTGATCGACGGCACCTTCCGGGCCAACCTGGAAGAGACCAACATGGGCTACGATAAGGAAGTGGCGATGATCCGCATGGCCCACGAGCTGGACCTGCTGACCACGCCCTACGTCTTCGACACCGAGGACGCCAAGAAGATGACCGACGCGGGCGCCGATATCCTGGTGGCCCACATGGGCCTGACCACGGCGGGCAGCATCGGCGCGCACACGGCCAAGACGCTGCAACAGTGCGTGCCGCTCATCGACGCCATCGTGCGCACGGCCAAGGGCATCCGCAAGGACATCATCGTGCTTTGCCACGGCGGCCCCATCGCCGAACCGCCCGACGCCAAGTTCATCCTGGGCAATTGCAAAGAGGTCGACGGCTTCTACGGCGCCAGCTCCATGGAGCGCCTGCCCACCGAGCGGGCGATCAAGGAACAGACCAAGGCGTTCACGTCGATTCGACGGTAGCCTGGTTGACTCGTTAATTCGTTAACTGGTTGATTGGTTAATTGGTTGATTGGTGAAATCGGCGAGTGATGAAATATCGCCGTTTTGAACCAACCAGTTAACGAGTTAACCAGTTAACCAGTCAACGAGTTAACCATTCCACTTCTCAGGGGATAAATCCTCGTTGCGCAGGCGTGTTAACAATGTCCCCGGGTATCCGAGGCGCGACCGGTGAAGATTTTTTTCTTTTCCGGGAAGAAACGAAGATCGATGAGCAACTATAGGGGGGAAAAGTGAATAATGGGTCCATGGAGAATGGGCAGCCCCTACAGACCGATCGCGAGCTTATCTCGCAAGCCAGGCGAGGTAATCCCGCCGCCTTCCACCAGTTGGTGGACCGGTACGGCGCGGCGCTGTTCGGGCTGGCTTGCCGGCTGGTCGGTAACGAGGCCGACGCCCAGGACGTGATGCAGGAAATGCTCACCGGAGCGTTTCGCGGCCTCAGTGCCTTCCGGCACCAGTCTTCGGTGAAGACCTGGCTGACGCAGATCCTGGTTCGCCAGGCGGCCAGGCACCATCGCGACGCGGCGAGGTATCGGCTGAAGCTGCACGGCCAGGCACCCGCGGCCCGGTTGTCGGACCAGAGGCGGGCCGATGTCCGCATGGACCTGGACGAGGCGATCGCGGCCTTGAGCCAGGAGCACCGCGAAGTGATCGTGCTGCGGGAGCTTCAGGGCCTGAGCTATGACGAGATCGCCGCGGTCCTGAACCTGCCGCCGGGCACCGTGGAGTCGCGGTTATTTCGGGCCCGCCGGGAGTTGCGGGACCTTCTCAAAGAGTATCGGCAGTGAGAACGTAGCATGGGCGTCCCGCCCATGAGTCCCACGGGCATCTTGCCCGTGTCTGAACGGCCAAGACATGGCCGGGACGGCCATGATACTCATGGGCAAGATGCCCATGCTACGGTAAGAGGCAGTGACGGCCAGGAGTGGCACTATGAATGAATGCGAACAATCTGAAAAGATCAGCGCCTACCACGACGGCGAATTGCCTGCCGCCCTGCGTCAGGAAATCGAGCGGCACCTGGAGCAATGCCTCCGGTGCCAGGCCGAGCTTGAGGAGTTGCGCGAGCTTTCGGCCTCCGTTCGCGCCTTGCCGATGCCGCAGGCCTCGCCGGTGGTGCTGGCGCGGCTGCACCGGCAAGTGGACCAACTGACTGCCCGGAGCATTTATCGCCTGATGGAGGCCGGAGCGGCAGTGGCGGCGGCGGTGCTGGTTATCTGCGTGGTCGCGCTGTCGCGGCAGGGGCCTGTGCCCTCGCCCGCGCCGGCCCCGTGGGAAGCCCAGGCCACGTACGGCGCCAGCGTGGATCTGGCCTCGGGCGGTCCGGAGACCGTGCTGGCCGGGTGGACCGTCCAGGACCTGGGAAACGGCGAACATGAATAAGACCCGCATCATCATGATCGCGGCCTTGCTGCTGGTGTTCGCCGCCGGAGTGTCGCTGGGGCTTCTGATCAATCGGAGCAAGCCCTCCAGCCACCACTTTTCCGTCCTGGCCACGGAATTGAACCTGACCCCGCCGCAGCGGGAGCAGATGGAAAAAATATGGGAAGACGTGATGGGGTCGGTTTCCCGCGAGCACAGCCAGAAGCGCACCGCGATGCAACAGGAGCGCGACCGGGACATCCTTTCGCTGATTCCCGACGAGCAGCGGGCGAAATACGAGCTGGTTCAACAGTACTACTCCTTCAAGATGGACAGCCTGTCCAAGGAGCGGGACCGGGCGTACGAGCAGGCCGTCGAGCAGTCCAAGAAGATTCTGACACCCGAGCAGGCCCAGAAATATGACGTGCTGATGAAAGAACAGCGGGAGCGATGGCGGGAGGGCGGACACGGTTCGCACCACCACGCCGCCTCGCCCGCCAGCGAACCGACAACCAATCCAGGGGCTGTCTCCCAAAGTGGGCAACAGCCTGGACCAGACAAAACTCGTTAAGGGAGTCGCATTCATGTTACGGAGCAAACTGTCGTACGCGTTATGTGCCGCGGCCGTTATTGCCCTGTCCATCGCCGCGGAGGCGCGGGCCCAGGAAAGCGGCGGAGTGGTCATCACCATTCCCGCCGGTGGCGTGGGCGGCGGCTCGACCACCCAGCCGGGCGGCGGCGTCGTCATCACCCCCGAGGGCCCTGGCGGCCCGCATGGACAGTGGGACCCGGAGACGATGAAGAAACGCTTTGAGGAGTTCCGCAAGCAGATGTCGCAGCAGATGCAGAAGGACATGGGCGCCACCGACGAGGAGTGGAAGGTCCTGGAGCCCAAGATTCAGAAACTCACCGAATTGGGCATGAAGACGCGCGGTGGCGCCATGGGGAGCCGCTTCTTCCGTATCGGCATGGGCGGCGCGGACAATGAAAAGCCCACCGCGGTGGAGACGGCCAGCGACGACCTCAAGAAGGTTCTGGCCGACAAGAATGCCACGCCGGACCAGGTCAAAAAGGCGCTGACCACCTACCGGGACGCTCGCGACAAGTCCAAACAAGACGCCAAGCAGGAACTTGAGAAGGCGCAGAAAGACCTGCGCGAGATCCTGACCCAGCGTCAGGAAGCCTACCTGGTGACGCGCGGACTGCTGGATTAAGGAATGAAGGGTGCCATGCCCAAGTCTGCGCGGGCATGTCTGTGCATGTACACGCGGTGCGGACATGCCCGCGCAGACTTGGGCATGGCACCCAGTGACAGAGCACTCGCGGAAAAAGTGAATTGTCTCCCCGTTGTGGGGAATGGAACTTTGATCGAAAACTCTTGAAAGGAATTGTGGAAATGTTGCGAAACAAAGTTGTGTACCTGTTGTCTGTGGTCGCGGTTGTGGGCATCGGATTTGTCGGAATGGCGATCTCGCAGGACAGTCGTCCCGCCGGTCCTGACTGGCGGAACATGAGTCGCGAGGAGCGGACCAAGGCGATGTCCAAGATGATGCAGGAGCGGATGGGCGCCACCGACGACGAGTGGAAGGTCCTGGAGCCCAAGATCAAGAAAGTCCGTGATCTGCAGCAGGCTTCCGGCAACGGATTTGGCGGCTTTGGCATGCGCGGCCCGCGCGGCAATCGTCCCGGCGGCGGCGCAGGAGCCGACGCGACGCCCCCGGCAGCCGATCCGAATGCCCCCAAGCCCAGTGAGGCGCAGAAGGCCTCCGATGACCTTCGCAAGCTGCTCGAAAACAAGGACGCCAAGCCCGAGGACCTCAAGAAGGCGCTGACCACCCTTCGCGATGCCCGCGCCAAGGCCAAGACCGAATTGGACAAGGCCCGGAAGGAACTCCAGGAAGTCCTGACCGTGCGTCAGGAAGCGGCCCTGGTTTCGGCCGGAGTGCTTGAGTAACTGTATTGATGGCCGCGGGGCGCCCCCAAGCGAGAACGATCTCGCTTGGGGGTGTCGCCCGGCCTGACCAGACGCTGGCTTGGTTGTACGAGATTCATATGAACGATTTAGTCGCAAAAATGTTGCAGCAAGGCCTGATCGATCATGAGGCTTCGGGCCTGACCCAGGCGATGATCGCCAAGGGACACTCCGTCGACGAGGCGCTGGTCAAGGCCAGCGGTCTGGCCGAGGAGGACATCCTCCAGTTCCTCTCGCGGGAGCTGCACGTGCCCTTCGTGGACCTGGAGAAGCACCCGCCCTCGCGCGAGTTTCTCAAGGACTTTCCGGCCCGCATCCTGATGACGCACAGCCTGGTGCCGCTGGAGGAGAAGGACGGCGCGGTCCTGGTCGCCAGCAGCCAGTTGTCCGATTCCTCCGGCCTGGACGAACTTCGCCTGGTGTGCGGGCGCGACGTGCGCGGCGTGCTGGCCAGTTCGGTCGAGATCAATCGCTGCCTGAAGAACCTGCTGGGCGTCGGGGCCGACACGCTCCAGTCGCTGGTGTCGGAATCGATCGACGCGGGCGTGGAAGTCGTGGACCAGGAAGGGCAGGAGGACGTGGACCTTTCCGAGGCGGCCGAGGACGCCTCGATTATCAAGTTCGTCAACCAGATACTGGCCGAGGCCATCGAGCGCCGGGCGACGGACGTGCATTTCGAGCCATTCGAGTCGTCCCTTCGCGTGCGATACCGCGTGGACGGCGTGTTGCAGGAAGCCAATATTCCGCAGGAAGTCCGGCAGTTCCAGCCGGCGATCGTTTCTCGCCTGAAGATTCTGAGCCACCTGGACATCGCCGAGAAGCGGTTGCCGCAGGACGGCCGGATCAAGCTCAAGGTCGCCTCACGCGAGGTGGACGTTCGCGTGTCGGTGATCCCGATGCTTCACGGCGAGGCGGTGGTGCTGAGGTTGCTGGACCGCGGGGCGATGCTCCTGGGCCTCGAGAGCCTGGGCATGGCCCTGCGCGACCGAAACGAGATGGAGCGGGTCCTGGATCTGCCGCACGGCATCGTGCTGGTCACGGGGCCCACCGGCAGCGGAAAGACCACGACGCTCTACGCGGGCCTGTCGCGCATCAACGACGTGGAGCGCAAGATCATCACGATCGAGGACCCGATCGAGTACCACCTGCACGGCATCAACCAGATTCAGGTTTCCACCAAGGCGGGGCTGACGTTCGCCCGCGGCCTGCGGTCGATTTTGCGGCATGACCCGGACGTGATCCTCATCGGTGAAATCCGCGACCCCGAGACGGCCGAGATCGCCGTCCAGGCGTCGCTGACGGGCCACCTGGTTTTTTCCACGCTGCACACCAACGACGCGCCCGGCGCCTTAACCCGACTGGTGGACATGGGCATCGAACCGTACCTGGTGGCCTCGTCGCTGGAGATGGTGCTGGCCCAGCGGCTGGTGCGGCTGATCTGCCAGGCCTGCCGCCAGCCCTACGAGGCGCCGGAGCTCAAGACTCTGCCCGAGGAGCTTCGCCAGGAACTGCCCAAACAACTTTTCCACGGACAAGGCTGCCGCCAGTGCCGGGGCACGGGCTTTCGCGGCCGGACCGGCATTTTCGAGTTGATGCCGGTCAACGAGTGCATCCGCGCGATGATTCTGGACCGGACATCGAGTTTGGAAATCCGCAAAGAGGCCACCCGGCAGGGCATGAGAAGCCTTCGCCAGGACGGTTGGCGCCTGGTCCAGGAGGGCAGGACCACGCTGGAGGAAGTATTGCGGGCCACCAAGGACGACAGCTTCAGCGGAAACGGTCACTCCAACGGTAACGGTAACGGCAATGGGAACGGCGAGGGCGACCATCGCGCCAATGACAAAGGAAATGGCAATGGCAACGGCCATGCCAACGGCAATGGATCGATGGGTTTGAAATCCCCGAAACGGAAATTACCGGTTCCTGAGGGACTGGAGTAATGCCCAACTACTCTTACAAGGCGATGGACTCCACCGGTCAGAGCGTGACCGGCAGCTTGCCCGCGACCAATCGCGTGGCTGCGATGGACCTGCTGGGCCAGCAGGGGCTGATGCCCGTGTCGGTCCTGGAGCAGGCATCGGCGGCGCCGGCGGCGGTTCGCGAGGCGGCGCCCCGGGGCGGGCGCGTTTCGCAGGCGATCGCGGAGTCGTTCGTTCGCGAACTGTCGAGCCTGCTGGCGGCCGGCGTTCCGCTGGGACGCTCGCTGCACATCCTGGGGCGCGAATGCTCGAATCCCGCCGCCAAGGCGCAGTGGACGGCCATCCACGAGGACGTGGTTGGCGGACAATCTCTGGCCGAGGCGATGGCCCGCTGGACCCGAACGTTCTCCCCCGTGCAGGTGGCGATGGTGCGGGCCGGTGAAATGGGCGGCTTCCTCGACGTGGTGCTCGCGCAGATCGCCGAGTTCCGCTCGCGCGAGCGCGACCTCAAGGGCCGCCTCAAGGGCGCGATGATCTACCCGGCCGTCCTGGTGACGTTGGCCGTGCTCGTGTTGATTTTCCTGATGACGTTCTTCATCCCGGTCTTTTCCGGAATCTTCAAAGACATCGGGGCGGACCTGCCGGCGTTAAGCCAGGCCATTATTGCCGTCAGCAACGCCATCACTCGTCACGGTCTGTTGGTGCTGGCGGTCGCCGCAGTCGGCGGGTATGTCGGGTTTCGATGGATAAAGACCGATGCGGGCCGGCGGACGTTCGAGCGGTGGGTGCTGCGAATTCCCGCCGTCGGGACGGTGTTGGCCAGGTTCGCCCTGGTCCGCTTCTGCCGCATGTTGGGAACGCTCCTGGGCGCGGGCGTACCGCTGGTGGGCGCGCTCAAGGTCGCGCGCCAGGCCATCGGAAACCAGACGCTCTCGGACGCCGTCGGGCAATCGGTCGAGGAGGTCCAGCGAGGCACTTCGCTGGCCAAAAGCCTGGCCGCCTGCCCCTCGCTGTTCCCCAGTTCGGTCACCGAGGTCATCGCGGTGGCCGAGGAGAGCGGACGCCTGGACCAGGAACTCAACCGCCTGGCCAACACGCACGAAAGCGAACTGGACCGGCGGCTGCGGATGCTGGTGGCCCTGGCCGAACCGATCATGCTGTTTGTCATGGCGGCCTTTGTCGGAACGATCGTGATCGGCATGCTGTTGCCGCTGTTTACGTTGTATGAGCACGTGAAATAATCCTGATGGGAGATGCGTATGCGAAACTACATGAGTCGGATGGATCGGCGGTTCTTGGGCGGCATCGCGGCCCGGGGCTTTACATTGATCGAGCTTCTGCTGGTGCTGACGATCCTGGCGCTGCTGGCGGGGCTTGTGGTGCCCAAGTTCCTCAAGCAATCCGCGGACGCCAAGATCAAGGATACCATCGTGCAGGTTGGATTATTCAAGGATGCCTTGGGCTTGTTCCATGCCAACTGCGACCGTTACCCAACCACGGAAGAAGGCCTAAACGCCCTCGTCCAGCAGCCCGCCGACGCCACCGGTTGGAAAGGCCCCTATTTGGACCGCGTTCCCGCCGATCCCTGGGGCAGTCCATATCAATACAGTTGCCCGGGGACCCACAACACGGACGAATTCGACGTCTGGTCCTACGGCCCGGACAAACAGCCTGGAACCGCGGATGACATTACCAACTGGTCAAATTAACATTGCCCGCCCGCGCGGCTTCACGTTGATGGAGCTGCTGCTGGTGCTGCTGGTGATAGGCATGGCGGCGGCGCTGGCGGTGCCTTCGCTGCGCGGGTTCGTCGGCGGTCAGCAGGCCGATAATGCCGCCGCGAACATTCTGTCGCTGACCCGGTGGGCGCAGTCGCAGGCGATCACGATGGCCCGCCCCTGCCGATTGAACGTCAACCCCGGCGCGGGCACGTATTGGCTGACCGTGCAGGAGCAGGGCGCGTATGTGCCCCTCAAGACCGACCTCGGCCAGACGTTCCGCCTGCCCGACGGCGTGTCGATGGATCTTCAATTCGACCAGGATCAGGACCGCCCCCCCCCAAGCCAGAACCAAAATGCGGGGCTTGGCGGACTGATGGGCTCGTTCGGCAGGAAGACCTCCGGGCGGAATTACATCGAGTTTCACCCCAGCGGCCGATGCGACGTCGCCACCATCCAGGTCCACGGCAAGAAGGGCGAACTGTTCCAAATCTCCTGCGCGTCGGCCACTGAACCGTTCGTGATGAATTCATCCTCGGAGGATCGACGATGATTCGCGACGACGGACGCTCCAGCGGTTTTACGCTGATCGAAGTACTGGTCACCCTTCTGCTGTTGGCGCTGGTGCTTCCGACGGTTATGGCCGGTATGTCGCTTTCGCTCCCCGCAGCGGAGGAGTCCAAGGCCAAGGCCGAGGCCTCTTCGCTGGCGCAGGCCAAGCTCGCGGAACTTCAGGCCCAAAACCAGTGGGATCTCCAGAAACTGTCCGGGGATTTCGGCCCGAGCCATCCGCAGTATCGCTGGACGGCCCAGTTGACCAACTATGAAGGCAGCACGCTTGAGCAATTGGACGTGACCGTTTCCTGGCGCCAGCGGCAGCGGGAAAATAGCGTCGTGCTTTCGACGATCATCACCAACACCGACACCACCGGCATGACGGGTACGGTGAGCCCATGAGAGCCCAACACGAAAATGTGACGCGGACATCTTGTCCGCGTGTGTCGCAGGCGTCTCGCCTGCGTGTGCCGAGGGCGTCCCGCCCTCGCCGGGCGGCATGGATCATGGAAGCACTCCAGGAGACGGCAAAGACGCGGGCAAGATGTCCGCGACACACGCGGGCGGGACGCCCGCGCCACGTGGGCTTTACGCTTCTGGAGATGCTGATCGCCACGGCGCTGGTGGCGCTGGTGGCGGCGGCGCTGTATTCGAGCCTGTTTGTCGCGTTCAAAGCCAAGAGTACGGCCGCCGATACGGTAGAGAACCTTCACCGAGGCCAGCGGGCCATCGAGTTGGTCCAGGCGGACGTGCAGTCGGCCGTGGTGCCCGGTGGAACGTTGGCGGGCGATTTTATCGGCAATGCCGGCACGAAAACGGGGCAGGCCTCGCCGGACACGGACATCCTGAGCTTTTATTCCGCGGCGATGGACATCGCGCCGGACACGGGGATCGGCGACCTCAAAAGAATTGAGTACGTTTACGAACTATCGGGCAAGGACGAGTTGACGCTGGTCCGCCTGGTGACGACGAACCTGCTGCCGGTGGGCGGGGTCACGCCCACGCCCAAGCGAGAGGTCATCGCTCGCGGCCTGTGCAACTTTACGGTGCAGTACTTTGACGGCCTGACCTGGTATGACACCTGGGATTCCACCACGACGGACCCGGATAGCACCCAGGCAAAAGCCTTGCCTAAGGCTATCGAGGTAATTTTAGAGTTCAAGAGCGACTCGAACCATCCCGGCCAAACCGTCGATCAGACGCTGCTGATCTGCTGTGGCAAGGACCAGGCCGCGATTGCCGCGGCGCAGGCGGCGGCGCAGACGGGGGGCGGGTCATGAAATCTTTTAGGTTCCGCTCATCGCATTTCGCTCATCGCCCTTGGGCTTCCGGGGCGATCCTCATCGTGGCCATGTGGGTGATCGTGGTCCTGGTGGGGCTGGTGTTGGTGCTGGGACAGACGATGCGGGTTGAGCTCGCCTCCTCGTCAAACGAGCTTTCCACGCTCCAGGCCCAGAGCGTCGAGCAGGGCGCCATCCAATACGTGCTTTATAACCTGGCCTCGCTCCAGGGCCAGATGCCGCTGGCCACCAACATGCCGTGCGAGGCCGTCCAGGTCGGCCAAGGCGCATTCTGGATTCTCCGAAGCAACGAGACCACTGACGACTTCACGTACTGTTTCGGCGTCACGGACGAGTGCTCGAAGGTGAACCTCAACACGGCCGACCTTGACACGCTTGAGGTGTTGTCCGACATGACCAGTGAATTGGCGCCTTGCATCATCGATTGGCGCACCGCCGGCGACATGGCCAGCCCCGGCGGGGCCAAGAACGATTACTACGCCACGCTTCCCGACCCCTACACGTGCAAAGAAGGCCCATTTGAAACCGTGGAGGAGTTGTTCCTGGTCAAGGGCGCCGACGCGGACCTCATGTACGGCGAAGACATCAACCGCAACGGCGTGCTGGAAACCTACAAGGACAGCAACAAAGACGGGAAGCTCGACCGCGGCCTGTTTCCGTTCGTCACGGTCTACAGCGTCTCGCCCAACACCGACGCCAACGGCAACGCCCGGGTCAGCGTGAACGGTCCGCCTCAGGTTAACATCATTAGGGGCAGGAACGGCAGAATCATTTCGCAGACCTATAGTCCCAACGCCGCCCTGTCGAATCTGCTCAAGCAGAAGCTCTCAGCCTCCAGCTATAACACCGTCATCGCGACGCTGACGGCGCTTCTGGCCAAGAATCCCGCCCTGCAGTTCCGCAACGTCTTCGACTTCTACAACAAGAGCCTGATGACGATCGACGATTTCAAGCTGGTCGCCGACAGCCTGACGAGTCCTTCCATACAGCCGACGGGGCTGATCAACGTGGTGACGGCGCCGAAGGAAGTGCTCATGTGCCTTCCGGGCCTGCAAGAAAACGACGCATTGGCCTTGATCGCCAAGCGCATCACGCTGGGCGCCTTGTCCAATTCGTCCACCAGCGCCAGCGGGGGGGCGGGGCTGTCCAACTCACGGTTGTCCAGCGCGATGAGTTCCTCTCCCCTGTCCACCGGTTCGTCGTCGGGCGGCCTTTCGGGTTCCTCCGTCTCGCCCACAACGGACCTGTACAACCCCTGGTGGGTAGCCGCGACGCTCACGCCGCAGCAAGCCGCCGCGATCGGCGGCCGCATCACCACGCGGACCAGCCGCTATTCCGCCGACATCGTCAGTGTCTCGGGCGACGGCCGGGCGTTCCGCCGCTGCCGCATCGTCGTGGACGCGCAGAAGACCCCCAGAATTCTTTATCGCCAGGACCTGACCCACTTGGGTTGGCCACTGGCGCCGAGTATACTGACCGCCCTGAAAAGCGGGAAAACCGTCGATCAACTGCCGCTCACCAGCACCGGTCAAGAGGTTCCTAAGTAATGTTCAATTCACGCAAAACCCTGGGCCTGGCCCTCACGGAGCAAGGCATCACCGCCGCGCTGGTGGATTCGTCCTCCTCGGGGCGGACGATCCTGCGGACGGCCGCAGTGCCTTTCACCGACGAAATCAATCTCAGCCAGCCGCAGGCGCTGGGCATGGAACTCAAGCGCGTCCTGTCCGGACAGGGCATGGGCGGCGGACGTTGCGTGATCGGGCTGGCGGCCACCTGGATCGCCGCGCGGGAGAAGATGCTTCCGCCCTCGGATGAGGAATCGCTGCGGGGCATGTTGACCATCGCTACCGAACGCGAGTTCGCCTCCGGAACCGGAGACCTGGCCTTCGACTACTGCGCTACGACCACCGAACGCGGCAGCCTGGCGCTGCTGGCCGCGGCGCCGCGGCAGGTGATCGATCCGATGCTGACGGCGGCCAAGGTGGCCGGGCTGAACGTAACCTCGGTGACATCCTCCACGCTGGCCTTGGCCGGCGGTTCGCGCGGCGACGTCCTGGCCGGCGGCCGGCTGGTGCTTTGCCTCCAGCCGGGCGGAGTGGAACTGGCGGTCCATGCCCCCGCGCGAGCGAATCGCGGAGTTATGGGGCAGGCCGGGCCTCGGCTGTTGCGGCATCTGGCCGTGCGCCTGGGGCAAGCCCCGTCCAACCTGGACGGGCTATGCAAGGAACTGCAGCGGGTGCTGTCGCTGGCGGCGCCCTCCCAGGACGCGCAGGGCCCGCGCGAGGTGCTCGTGTGGGATTCGCTGGGCCTGGAACCCGCGGCGATGGAGTCGATCGGCCGGCAGTTGGGCCTGCCCGTGCGAATCTGCAAGTTGCCCGCGGACTTGGCCGACCTGGGCGGTTCGTCGGCGCTGGTGGACAACAAGTTCGCCCAGGCGGCGGCGCTGGCGGCTTGCGAAGCGACGACCGGCAGCATGGATTTTCTGCACTCGCGACTGGCGCCTCCGCCCATGCCTCGGTTTAGCCGTCGCACGCTCGGGTTGGCCGCCGCAGGCGCTGCCGTGCTGGTGGTCTTGGCGGGAATCGGCCTGGACTATTACCTCCAGAGCAGCAAAGTGGACGACTTGAACGATACGCTGAAGTCCCTTGCGACTCCCTCGGAGGGGGCCAAGAAGCAGATCGACGATTTCCGCTTTGTCCAGGGTTGGTACGACGCTCGACCGGAGTTTCTGGAGTGTCTCAAAGAAATTGCGAACGCCTTCCCGCCCGAAGGCCGATGCTGGGCCACCGACCTTCGCGTCCGCGAGGACATGGAGGTGGAGCTGTCGGTCAAGGCGGTCAGCCAGGACGCGGCGCTGGAGGTGCTGGACCGGCTCAAGTCCAGCCCCCGCCTGGCCAATGTCACGCCGATGTTCATTCGTAACACGAGCGAGAAGTCCGAAGAAGTGTCGTTCGACGTGGTGCTCAAACTTCGAGGAGATCGTTGATCATGGTTTTGTCCTCACGCGAACGCGGCATCCTGATCGTGGCGCTGGCGACGGCGGCGTTCCTGGTCCTGTATTATGTGATCATCACCCCGTACATGGATTGGCGGGGGGAATCGCTGGTCCAGCAGGGAACGCTCCAGGCGAGGGTTCAAGATGAGCGCAAAGCCATCGACAGCAGCGTCCGCATCGCCCGGCAGTGGAAGGAGACGATCCAGCCGGGGATCAAGAGCGATCCCGCCGAGGCCGAGAGCCAGATCTTTCACGCGATCAAGAACTGGGCGGCGGATTCCGATGTCGTCCTGACGCTCCAGAAATCCCAGAGGTCGGTCGAGAAGACCCGGCTGCCGGAAATCAAGTTCCAGGAGCAGGGAACCGGCACCATGAAGAGCCTGGCAAAGCTTCTGTGGAAGATTCAGACCGCCAACCTGCCGATCCGGGTGACGGAGTTGACCGTGGATTCCCACAAGGACGGGCAGGACGACCTGATGTTCAAGTTCAACCTCTCGACGGTCTACACACCCCCCGCCTTCGCCTCTTCTCCGGGCGGGCACGCCGCCGCGGGAGGCACCCGATGAAGAGCCTGACGATATTCCTGGCGATGGGGCTGCTTCTGGCCGCGGCGTGGGCCCAATCGGGCGCCACGAACCAGCCGACCAGCGCCGGCGCGCCGGCCAGCGCCAGCGGGCCCACCAGCGCCCCGAGTTCAGAGCCGGCCACGGCGTCCAGTGAGCCGACGACAGGAGCCGCCACTGAGCCGACTACGGCCACCAGCGAACCGGCGACCGCCGCGAGCACCGAACCGACGACATCGACCAGCCAACCCGCCACGGCAGCGACGACAGAACCCACTGAGCTTTCCAGCCAACCGACCGTTGCGGCGATAACGGCCACACGCTCGCCGGCCGCCAAGGGGCCGACACCCCGCCCGGCGGCAACCTTCGATGATTACCGGATTGTCTTCGAGAGAAACATCTTCCTGAAGGACCGCAGGTCCCCAAGGGTTCGTCCTTCCTACAGACCCATTCGCACGGCGCCGACCTCTCAGCCGGCGCCGCGCGAGTTGGTGCTGACGGGCGTCGCCATCCGCCAGGAAGTCCGCGTGGCGTTCTTCGAGGACAATCAGAGCGGGGAGCTTGTCAAGGCCGTCGTCGGCGACGTTGTGCAGGGTGGCAAGCTGGCGTCGATCTCGCTGGACGGCGTGGAATTCAGTTCGGACCACAACACGCGGAAGGTCGCAATCGGTGAGGGCGTGCTGGGTGGATCCTCGGTGGACATGTCCTCGGTTCGCTCGTCGGAGACGACGGCCGGGCCGGCGGGCAGTTCAAGTTCGGGTGACGATATTCTTGAAAGAATGAAAAAGCGCCGCGCAAAGGAGCTAAAGCCATGAGAACACAACCCCGACGTTTGACCACGATTTTTTTGAGCGCGACCGTGCCGGTCCTGACGGCCGCGACACTGCTGGCGACGGCGCTGTGGGTGGGTACAAGCGCATGCTATGCCCAGGCCCCCGCCAGCCAGCCGGACACCAAGCCCGCCGCGACCACCACCGGGCCGACGACGTCCGCCACGACCGCGGGCGCGACCACCGAGTCCGCCACAGGTCCCGCGGCCACGACGGGCCCGGCGACAGAAGCCGCCTCGACCGAACCGGCCTCAGAACCGGCGACGCAGGCCACCACCGAAGCGACGACGCAGCCGACAACCGAGCCGACGACGCGGGTCGCCACGACCATGCCCACGCCACAACCGGTCGATCCCAACGCGCCCATCACCATGAACTTCAAGGACGCCTCGCTGCGCACCGTGCTGGATTATCTCTCGGAATCGGCGGGGCTGGTGATTATCGGCGACCCGAAGATCGAGGGCCGCATCTCGGTCACCAGCCGGCGCAATATCAGCATCCGCGAGGCCGTCGATGTCCTGAACAGCGCGCTGAAGGACAAGGGTTACGCCGCGGTTCGCATCGGCGCCCGAAATCTCAAGATCCTCTCCTTTGACGACGCCATAAAGGAATCCACTCTAGTCCGAAAGGGCATCGATCCTGACGAGATCGAGCCGACCGATCAGATCGTCACGCAGGTCATTCCGATCCGCAATGCCGACGCGGTCAAGCTCAAGGCCGACCTGGCCCCGTTCATTCCTTCCTCGGCCAACATCGCCTCCAACGCCTCCAGCAACACGCTGATCCTGACGGGCACGCAGGCGGTGGTCCGCCGGGTGGTGGAGATCGTCCGCGCCATCGACGTGGAGATGATGGTGGATGTCTCGCAGGTGCGGGTCTATCCGCTCAAGAACGCCAACGCCACGAACACGGCCAAGCTGATCACCGACATTTTCAAGGATCCCACCCAGAGCCAGCCTCAGCAGCCCGGCGGCGGCGGCGGGCGCCGTCAGTTCATTTTCCCGGGTATGCCTCAGCAGCCGGCGGACGAAAAGGGCGCCAAGAACACCAAGGTCACCGCCTCGGCCGACGACCGCACCAACACGCTGGTGGTCAGCGCCGCGCCGGAAGTGCTCAAGGTCATCGACAGCATGATCGCGGAACTCGAAAAGGATCCGGCCAACCCCAATGCCGTGTTCATCTACCATCTCAAGAACGCCGACGCCACGAATCTGGCGGGAGTGTTGAACAATGTCTTCTCTGCGACAGGATCGACCTCCGGCACGAACTACAACCCCAGTTCCAGTAGTCGGACAACCGGCACCAGCAGCAGTCCCTTCGGCAGCAGCAGTGGTTCGAGCAGGAACACATTCGGCAGCTCCAGCGGTTCGAGCAGTTTCGGCCTGAACAACAGTTCGCGAACCTCGAGCAGCACCCTCACCCGGCCCGGCACCACCACGGGGGGGCCATCGGGAAGCGGATCGACCCTGGGCAGCCGAGGTCAACCCGGCATGGGCACGGGCAGCACCTCCGACCTGCTGGGACAGGTGTTCGTGGTGCCCGACACGGCCACCAATTCCCTGGTCGTGACCACGGCCTCCAAGAACTTCAAGCAGGTCACGAAGATTATCGACGACCTGGACCATGCGGTCCCGCAGGTGCTGATCAAGGTGCTGATCTGCGAAGTGACGCACACCAACACCGTCGATCTGGGCGTGGAGTTTTCGGGCCTGAACCTTTCGGGCGCCAACGCCGTCCAGGGCCTGAGCGTCGGACAGCAGGTCACCAATACTCCGGTGATAGAAGGCAAGGGCGAATCCGGCGCTTCCAGCTTCAATGTGGTGAACAACACCACCGGCGGTTTCTTGTTCAAGCTGGATGAGAAGTACGTCACGGCCGCCGTTCACGCCCTTTCCCAGTTGAACAAGGTGAACGTGCTCTCGCGGCCTTACATCCTCACCAGCGACAACCAGGAAGCCACCATCATGGTCGGCGAGAACGATCCGTTCATCACCAGTTCGCAGATCACCACTGACGGCCAGGTGATCAACAACATCCAGTACCAGGCGATCGGCATCATCCTGGACGTCACGCCGCACATCAACGGGCAGGGCCAGGTGACGCTGGACGTGTACCCCGAGATTTCGGCCAACACCGGCCGAACGGTTCCGCTCAACCAGTTCGCCAGTTCGCCGATCTTCTCGCAGCGGTACGCCCAGAGCCGGGTGGCCATTCGCGACGGGCAGACCATCGTCATCGGCGGAATGATGCAGGACGAGCTGACCAAGGAAATCGACAAGATTCCTTTCCTGGGCGACATCCCGGTGCTGGGCGTGTTGTTCCAGCACTCCAACGAGGTCAAGCAAAAGACCGAGCTCCTGATCTTCCTGACGCCGCACGTGGCCAAGGAACCCGGCGAACTCAAGGGCATGACGGAATCCGAGAAGTCCGGCACGAAGATCGTTCAGGACGCCGTGGACACCGGCGCCTACAAGAACCATCTCAAGGGCATGGAGCTGGGCGCCTCGAGCCGCCCGGCGAGCGGGCCCTCGGCGTGGGACAACCCCGTCCACACCTTCGATGACGACTCGGCCACCACCCGCCCTGCCGGCAAGGACTCGCCGACCTCGCAACCCGCGGGAGAAATCGATGGATACAAGCGGTAGAAGCATCTGGTTGACCTCCGTGTTGGTTCTGGTGATGGCGGCGGGTTGCGCTCCCCAGCCGCCGGCGCCCGCTTCCCGGCCGGCCGGCCTGCTGGAAGACGATCCGTGCGCCGAGCGGCTTCAAGACCTGGCCGGGCAACTGCTGATGTTCTACGCGCGGCACCACAAGCTGCCCCAGGACCTTTCGCAGCTAGGCCCGGATGCCCCCAAGCCGGTCTGCCCCGTGTGCGGCAAACCGTACGTGTACAATCCCCAAGGCCTGGCGGTGCCGACCTTGTCCGCCCGGGCCATCGTCTGGGAGGCGCTGCCCTGCCATTCGGGCGTTCGCTGGGGCATCGTCATGGCGCCTCCCAGCCCGGGTCAGCCGCTGAAGCTCGACGTGATCCGGCTGCTCCAGGAGCCCGCGCCGCAATCACCGTAGCATGGCCATCCTGGCCATGAGTCTCATGGGCATCTTGCCCATGTCTTCGCCGTTGACTTCCAATGAAGGCGAAGAAACCGCACACGGGCAAGATGCCCGTGAGACTCATGGGCGGGACGCCCATGCCACGGTCATTTCCGGGGCGTCGCGCCGGTCCAGAGCGCAAGGAATTGTGGCTGAACGAGTTCCATCATGTTGGGCAGGTTCACGTTGATGTCCATCTTCGACGCGCCCGCCGCCGCCGTGCCCGCCGTGGCGTACTCGTTGGGCCGATAGCCCAGCGGCCGATGGTACATCACGATCTTCACGCGCTTGGCGCCGCTGAGCGCCTTGACCTCGTTCTCCGCGTCCTCGACGTAGCCCAGTTCGTCCACCAGCCCGTTGGCCAGGGCGTCCTGTCCGGTATACACCCGTCCGTCGGCCAGAGCGCGAATCTGCTCGAGCGTCAGCTTGGGCCGGCCCTTGGCGACCACCCCCAGGAACTGCTCGTAGTACGTGTTGACGATCCCCTGTAAGAGGACGTCGTCCTCCTTGTTCACCGGCTTGAAGGGGCTGGCCATGTCCTTGAAGCGGCCGGACGTGATCGCCTTGCTCTCGATGCCGATCTTCTCCATCGTGCCCGCGAAGCTGAAGAGCTGCACGATCACGCCGATCGAGCCGGTAATGCTGTTGCGGGTGGCCATGATCCGGTCGGCCCCGTTGGCGATGAAGTACGCCCCGCTGGCGCCCACGTCCTGGATCGAAGCGATCACGGGCACCTTCCGCGCCGCCTTGAATCTCAGCAGCCGCTGATACATGATGTCGCTGGCCGTCACCCCGCCGCCGGGCGAGTTGATCGCCAGCACCACGCCTTTCACGTCCGGGTCGGCCTGCGCCTTGTCCACCATCTCCACGAACAGGCTGACCGGGTTCTCGCCCGTGCCCAGCAGGGCGCTGGACCGCGCGTTCGTGATCATCCCGCTGACGTCGATGACCACGATCTTGTCGCTGACGAACAGCCCGGGGTCGCGCGAGCGAACCGTTTCCTCCAGTTGTTCGTTCACCGGAACCGGCTTGATGATGTACCCGGTACTGCCCGAGCAGCCGGCCCAAAGGATCATACCCAGAAACGTTAGAGCGAGCATGAGAGTTTTCATGCCCATATTGTAGGCCGCGAAATCGGCGGCGGCAACCATCAAAAGCTCTCCAGCACCCTTCCTAAGGCTGCCCCAGGGTGAATTCGGAACGCATTGGAACCTGTTTTGGGGGCATTGGGAAGCCATTGGAACGTCCAGGCGGCTCACTAGAACGTCTTTGCAAGCCATTGGAACCCATTCTACCAGGTTCCTAAAATCATAACTATTTGTAAATAAGCATGTTAGCATTTTAAGACCCCCAAATTTTCGTCTCTTTCGATTTTCGCCGCCAAAATTCTTCATAGGGAT
>CAZYDC010000013.1:0-20905 GCA_964646065.1 uncultured Planctomycetaceae bacterium
ACTGGCGGCTGTGCTGGACGAACTTCGCACCACGCCGTTCCTGGCCCCCCGCCGGGCCGTCATCGTCCGCGACGCCGACGCCTTCGTCGCACGGTATCGCGAGATCGAAACCACGGACCCCAAGACCAACCGCATCAAAACCCGCCGCCCGCTGGACGAGTATTTGCAGGCGCCCTCGACCTGCTCCTCGTTGATCCTGATGGTCAGTTCATGGCCGTCCAACACGACCTTGGCCAAGGTCGTGCTCAAGGCCGGAGGTGAGGTCATCGACTGCACCAGCCCCGACGCCTCCGCGCTGCCGGACTGGTTGCGGAAGGCGGCGGCCAAGCGGGGTAAGAAAATCCAGCCCGACGCCGCGCAGCTTCTGGCGGCCTGGATCGGCTCCGACCTGGCCTGCCTCCAGGGCGAGATGGAAAAACTTTCGCTCTACGTGGGCGAGAGCCCGACGATCACCGTGGAGGACGTGTCCAAGCTGGTGACGGCCACCGCCGGCGCCGCGGCCTTCGCCCTGACCAACGCCATCACCGCCGGAGACACCGCCGGGGCGCTCAAGGCCATGGGCCAAATGACCACGCAGCGGGGCGAGGAGTTCAAGGCCCTGGGCATGATCGTCTGGCACCTGCGAAAGGCGCTGGGCTCGCAGCAGAACCTCCTGGCCGGAATGCCGCCCCAGCGGGCCCTGCCCCGGATGCCCTATGACGTCCAGGCCGGGTTCCTGGCCTACCTCAAACGCCGGCCCCTCGAAAAACTTCAGCAGGACTTCCGCCGACTCATCGCCGCCGACCTGGCCATGAAAAGCGGAACCGACGCCCAGTCGGCGTTGACCGAGCTGGTCGTGCAACTTTGCGTGTGAACAGCTACCACCAAGAGCACGAAGAACACCAAGAGCACCAAGAACAGATGATAGAAAGAAGAGAACCGGCACCGCCCCCCGAGCGGCCAGCAGGGAATTTTCTTTCTTTCCGCTTGCAGCTTAGCATCTTCTTCTTTTGCTTTTTCGCTGTTTCTTCTTTGTGCTCTTGGTGCTCTTGGCGTTCTTGGTGATAGTCTTTTGTAGGAAATGTCTATGACCCCACGAGAAGTAGTGAAAGCCGCGTTCCGGTTCGAGCCGACCGACGAGATTCCCTACTGGGTTTCGATGGACGGCGGCGTTGACCACCGCGTGGGCGAGCATTACGGCACGCCCGACTGGCGGCAGGGCCGCATCAAAGATTACGTCTGGGGCGGGCATTTCGGCTTTGCCGACAAGCCGATGGAAAACGGCCTGTTCATGGACGCTTTCGGCGTGCTGATCCAGCCGGGGAATATCCTTCACATTGTCCGCGCCCCATTGGAAAAGCCCAGCCTGAGCGGGTATCGCTGGCCGGAGGTTTCGAGCCTGGCCCTCTGGGACGACCTGGCCGGGGAGATCGCCGCCCACCCGGACCTGTTCCACATTCGCGGGCTGGGGTTCGGGCTTTTCGAGCGGGCCTGGCTGATGCGGGGGTTCGAGAACTTCCTGATGGACCTTCACGAGCACCCGGATTTCGTCGAGGAGTTGCTCGACGGCATCATGGCGATTCACCTTCAGGCCATTGAGACCGTCGCGAAGAAACTGAAAGTCGACGCCTATTTCGGCGGCGACGACTTCTGCGACCAACGCGGCGTAATCATGGGACCACAACTGTGGCGCAAGTTCTTCAAGCCCCGCCAGGCCCAAATCGTCCAGCGGTGCCACCAGGTCGGCCTGCCGCTGGTGCTGCACTCCTGCGGAAACCTGCTGCCGCTGGTGGACGACCTGATGGAGATCGGCCTGGACGGCCTGGAGTCGCTCCAGCCCGAGGCGATGGACCTGCCGGAACTGCGCCGCCGCACCGAAGGCCGAATGATGCTCATGGGCGGAGTCGGCGTCCAGCACCTGATGCCCTTCGGCAAACCGGAAGAGGTGACTCGCGAGGTGCGCCGCCTGATGCAAGACATGACCCGGCGCGGCGGATACGTCCTGGCCCCGGCCAAACCCTTGCAGTCCGACACGCCCACAGCCAACGCCGTCGCCCTCGTCGAGGCGGTCAGGGACAACAAACGAAGTTGAATAACTTTAATGTAACCGGTTTAATGTTTGGCGATGGATGAACCAGCGCCAAAACGTCACTCAATACACCCACTGCGCCGACAAGCAAGCTGGATATCATGTCGGCTTGCCTGTCGGCGCTGTAGAACCTTCCAAGAGGAAGAACTCGGGTATTTTAGACATAGCTAGAATAGAAACAGTAGCCGTAGAATAATGCAAATGAGCAAATAATTTAAGGAACCGCCATGACCGTGAAAATGCAGATGCAGCCGCTGCCGCTGACCGACGTGAAGATCGACAGTCCATTCTGGACCCCCCGCCAGGAGACCAATCGCACGGTCACGCTGCGCCACGAATATGAACTCATCAAGAAGAACGGCAACCTGGAGGCCTACCAGTGGGACTGGTGGGACCAAAGCAAGGGCGCCCCGCCGTGGCGGATCTGGGTGGGCGACATGGGCAAGTGGATCGAGGCCTGCGGCTACGCGCTGACCGGAACGCCCGACCCGGCCTTGCAGGAACTGGTCGAGCACGGGATTTCGTGCATGCTCAAAGGGCAGAAGGAAGACGGCTACCTTTACCCCAACGCCCTGCCTGCCGGCAAGCGGTGGAGCAATTTGAAGGACCAGCACGAGTTCTACGAGATCGGCCACGACATCGAGGGCGCGGTCGCGTACTACCAGGCCACGGGCCGGCGGCAATTCCTGGACGCGATCTGCCGCGCGGTGGACCTGATGGAGGCCAACTTCGGCATCGAGCCGGGCAAGAAACGCGGATACGACGGGCACGAGGAAATCGAGCTGGGCCTGGCCAAACTGTACCGCGCCACCGGCAATGAAAAGTACCTCAAGCTGTGCAAGTTCTTCGTGGACGAGCGGGGCAACACGAACCCGCATTATTTCGACGTCGAGGCGGCCACTCGCGAGCCGCAGGCGGGTATTCACCAGGGCGAATACGCGTACTATCAGGCCCACAAGCCACTCCGTGAGCAGGACGAAGTGGTCCGACACGCCGTGCGGTCGATGTACATCTGCACGGGCATGGCCGACGTTGCGGCCCTGACCGGCGACGACGCCCTGCTGCGGGCCTGCCGAAAATTGTGGGACTCGGCCACGCTGCACAAAATGTACGTCACCGGCGGGGTGGGGTCCACCGGGCACGGCGAGGCCTTCACCGGCAACTACGACCTGCCCAACCAATCCGCCTACGCCGAAACCTGCGCCGCCATCGGCCTGGTGTTCTTCGCGCACCGCATGGTGCAACTGGAAGCCGACTCCAAGTACGCCGACGTGCTGGAACGCAGCCTCTACAACGGTTCGCTCTCGGGCATCAGCATGGACGGGAAGAAGTTCTTCTACGTCAACCCGATCTCGTCGTCGGGCAATCACCACCGCAGCGAGTGGTTCGGCTGCGCATGCTGCCCGCCGAACATCGCGCGGTTGATCGCCGGAGTCGGCCAATATGCATACTCGTCGTCGGCATCGGCCTTGTACGTGCATCAGTACGTGGGTTCGACGGCCAAGGCGAACGTGGCCGGCGCCGCCGTCACGCTGACGGCCAAGACCGAATATCCGTGGGACGGGACGATTGATTTCACTCTGGAATGTAGCACGGGCATCTTGCCCGTGTCTGAAGAAGACAGAAAAGACATGGGCAAGGATGCCCATGCTACAAAAAACAGCGAAGACATGGGCAAGATGCCCATGCTACAAGTAAAGTTTGACCTCATGCTCCGCATCCCCGCGTGGTGTGGCATGTACAAGCTCGCCGTCAACGGCAAGGCCGTCAAGGCCCCGGTGGTCAAAGGCTACGCCAAGCTCCACCGCGCCTGGCAAAGCGGCGACACGGTTCAACTCGTGCTGGACATGCCCGTCCAGCGCGTCGCCGCCAACCCGCAAGTCTCGGAGGCCGCCGGCAAGATCGCCCTTCAGCGCGGGCCGATCCTGTTCTGCCTGGAGCAAACCGACAACGCCGCGCCCGTCGGCAGCCTGCTGCTGCCGGACAAGGCCAAGCTCACCGCCCGCTTCGACAAGAAGTTCCTGGGCGGCGCGGCCGTCATCGAAGGCGCCGCCTTAGCACCCGACGCCAAACCCTGGAAGAAGAATCTCTACCAGCCGGTGCCCAAAACCAAACTCAAGACCGTCAAGTTCAAGGCCATCCCCTACGCCCTCTGGGACAACCGCGACCCCGGCGCGATGGTCGTCTGGCTGCCAAGAGCGTAGGGCTCCGTTAATCGTCAATCGATGGGTGCCATGCCCAAGTCTGCGCGGGCATGTCCTGCACATGCCCGCGCAGACTTGGGCATGGCACCCGGCCAGTTGGGTTCTGCGCGAACTCTCGGTGCGCAGACAGTGCATGGGCAGCAGGCAGGCCTGGTTTTTCTCGCCCCGAAGGGGCGACAAGACAGTAGCCGGGGGTGTAGGCCGTCCGCGGCCGGAACCCCCGGACAGGCCGTCAACATTCCCCGCCGGAGAGCAAGTCGTTCCGTACAAATAGAACCTAATCGACGGCGGAACGGCTGGAAAGGCCGGGACGCAAAACCCCAGCGCGGGGATGCCTTGAAGAGGCACCTTGTGTTGGGGCGGTTGCATTGAAAAAAATATGAAATCTGATTTAGCGGGCCGGATGCGGCTGCGGACCCGGGTGCGGAGTTTACTTGAACAAATCTATGACATTCCAAACAACCTTTATGGAGAAAACACGAGCTATCTTGCCAAGCAGAGATTCGCGGGGATTGAACCGGAGGGAAGCTCGTATCGAGCAACCTTCTTCCGTTATTTCCCAGGCCATTTCACCCTTAACTGCCAATTTCCGATCCTGCAACACGTCCACCATCCGGGCCAGGGAAACTTCCGGCTTGAGGGTGTCCAATGGCAAAAATGGATGTTCAACATCGTGGACTCGCAGCAATTTGCCCACGATAGAATTTTGTTTGGGTGGGATCCCTTCAATTTTCAGCATCGTTTCCCTTTCGGGTTGACTTTGGCACCTTACCTTGGCAGGTTGCCGGGCGAGTCAACGGGTCAACTCCCTCATCGCCGCTCTTAATGCTTTCCAGTTATTCAATTTTTCAGTTTTTATTATAATCGAAACTGAGAAAACCGTCAATCCATATTTTGGCCTTTGGAACACCTATGGACTTTGCCGCGCATTGCGTGGCAACAACTTATGGTTGTTAGTACCTAAACCTGGAGGCCATTATTGCCGACAATCTGAGTGGTGACGGCATGGATTCAGCCCGACGCGGCGGAAAGGGACGGCGATGAATACGGCACAGAAGACGGCTTTGGGGATTGGCGTCGCTGCGATTGCTCTCATGGGTATATTCCCGCCTTGGAATCTCACCTTTGATCTGCACACCGGAACCGGCAGCCTTCATTCGACCAACCCGGCAGGCTACGATCCAATCTATGAGCCGCCAAAACCGCCGGAGACACCACAATGGTCTTTTCCGGTTTACACTGTTTCTATTGATGTTCCCCGGCTACTGATCCAATGGACAATCGTGGCGGCGGTTACGTGCGGACTTGTCCTGATACTCCGCACCAATCTGGGCGGAAGGGGAAGAAGCGGTCCAAATACATCCGTCCTCCCAGGGAATATCCTTTCGGGGAAAACCGCCGATGTTGCCTCCCAAGGACAGCCTGAATGTGCCAGTGCTTGCGATTACCCACCCATTTGGTCACAGGCTCACACTTTGCCGCAGAAAACAACCCTTCCAACATCGGACCCCGAATCACTCCGTTGGCCATGGCGTCGCGTAGCTCTTTGGACGTACAACTGGCGCGAATGGCTCGCCCTCGTCGGCGCATTTTCAATTTTGGCATTGCCGGAAGTTTGGCGCGAATTTGCTAAATACGCTAGTGGCGTTTCCGACTTGGCGGCCACTGGGATGTTTGCGATAGCTCTCATCGAAACGATGTTGGTTGGGGCAAATGGGTACGCCTATGTCAAACTGTTCACGGACCCCAATAGAGCGGCGCGCATCCTCCTGTGTGTATATATAGGTTCCTCCATAATAGGTGCGGCAGCAGTAGGCTATGGACCGTATGGCAATTCTGGAAGGGTCTGGGGCTGGGTCGCCATGGTCTATGGTGTGCTGATGGCCTGCCTGTGCCTGCCCCTCGTCCGACCGCGTTTCGCTCGGTTGGCCAACATGCTGAACGCCCTTCGGCGGGACGAAATACTGCACTCACACCTCCCGACGCACGGCGGGTGCAAGTCCGTATCACAGGAACCAGGCGTACGATTGTCCCTGTGGAAGTTGTACCGGCAGGTAGCAGTCGGCTCGATGATCTTGCCAGATGAAGCAGATTACGACGTTGAAAATAATTCTGGCACCAGCCAACGGGCACGTTAAACGACTTGCTCTCCGGCGGGGAATTTTGGCGGACTGTCCGGGGGGGGGCCGCTTGCCGCTCGGAGCGCTCGCCGCCGGCTCGCGGCTAAACTTTCCGTTCGCTCATCGCTCTTCGCCCTTCGGCCCTTTTTCCTCGCCGTCGGGCAGGCCCCGCGCGGTGCGGAGTTCCTCGATGCGGTCCAGCGGAAGCTGGAGCATGTTGCTCCGCGTGGTGCGATCATTTCCTGATGGGCAGCCTTCGGACACGCACATTCTTCGTGCCGACGCTCACGAACGCGCCAGCCGCCAGTTCGTCGCGGGTTTGCTTTATCACGGCCAGGAGCAGAATCGCCAACTGCTGGGCCTGAAGCCCTTCCATGCGAATCCGAATCACGGAGGGCGCTTCCGCTCCGCTTGTGGCGAGGATCTGGTGAAAATCCGCGTCCAGCGTGGCAATGATCGAACCGTCCAAACCGGCCCTGTCCAGTATGGCCAGATCGGAAGCTCCGCCCATCCCCAGTTCAACAACATGCTGGGCCTCAACCCCCGCTTCCCGCAGTGCGGCCGCCGCCCGCAAAGGCATGCCCTCGTCCAGAATCAGTTTCATGTGGCCGTCCGGAATTCGGCAATTTCGTCGTCAAGATTGGCCGCCGCATACTCCAGCGCCTCTCGAACGTCCTCGTCCTGGAGTTGCGGATAATCCTTGCGCAACTCCTCGCGATTCGAGTACTGCGCCATGGCCAGCAGCACCCGCTTGACAGTCAACCGCGTTCCCTGAATGCAAGGTTGACCGTTCATCACGCCCGGATCGACCGAGATTCTCTCAAAATTCTTCATGTTGTCTCCAGATTCCAGAGGCTTATATTCCAATTCTACCCGAACAAGGTGCCTCTGTCTTTGGTTTTCACAACTCGTTGGCGCGGGCCAACAGATGCTAAGCCGCAAGCGGATGAACTGCCCTTTTCTTCATCTGTGTTAATCTGTGTAATTTGCGGACTACTTCTCTTCACCGTCGGGAAGGCCCCGCGTGGTGCGGAGTTCCTCGATGCGGTCCAGCGGGCGCTGGAGCATGTTGCTCCGCGTAGTGCGGACCACGTCGAACTGCTTGGTCGCCTGGCCGATCCGCTCGCCCAGCTTGTCCAGCTCGATATTGTAATTCTGCCACTGCTTGGTGAACTGCCCCAGGAGCGAGATGACCTCGTCGGCGGTCTTCATGATGTTGAAGTTCTCGGCCGTCTGCCGCATGATCGCGAGCTTGGCGTACAGCGTGAGCGGCGAGCAGAGCACGACCTTGGCGGCCAGGGATTCGTCGATCAGGTCCGGCTCGGCGCCCAGCACCAGGCTGAAAATCTGCTCGGAGGGAATGAACACGATCACGTAGGGCACGGTCGGGGCCTTGGGGTCGATGTAGCCGCGCCGCGCCACGTCGCGGATGTGGAACCGCACGGCGGCGCACAGTTCGCGCAGGCACAGGGCCCGCTGCGGGTCGGTTTCGGCGTCGAGGTAGGCCTTGTATTTTTCGAGCGGGAACTTGACGTCCATGTTGGCCTTGAGGTCGTTGGGCAGCAGGAAGGTGAAGTCGGCCCGGCCGCTCGCGGCGTCCTCGGTGGATTGCTTGACGTAGTTGATGTTCTCCTGCATTCCGGCCAGGCGGAGCACGTCCTCGGCCATGCGCTCGCCCCAGGCGCCGCGGCGCTGCGTGCTGGCGAGCATCTGGTGCAGTTGCCCCGCCGACTGCGACAGGCTGGCGACCGACGAACTGAGTTGCCCGTAGTCCTGCCGCCGCTGCGCCTCCAGGCCTTGCAGGTATTGCCGCACGCCCTCCAGCCGCTCGTTGACGGCCGTGAGCGACTGGTCGATGAGCGCCTTCTTGCCGTCAAGCTGGGCCGCCGCCCCGTCGGTGAACCGCTTTCCGCTGCCTTCCAGCACATCGAGCAGACGGCGGCTGTTGGCGTCGAGGGCTTCCGTCGCCAAGGCCGCGAAGGTCTGTCGCAACTGTTGCTCGGCAGCGCGACGGTTGGCGGCGAAAATCACGTAGACCAGAACCGCCCCAACAACCAGGCCCGCGACGAACGTTAAAATGTATATCATTTCCCGATCTCCGGAGAATCACAAAGAGCACCAAGTCCACCAAGAGCACCGAGAACAACACAGAATATATCGTGCAAACTTGGCTCTCTTGAACTGCTCTTCGCTTTCTTCTCTCAATGTTTCCCTAGCTTTTCTTGGTGCTCTTGGTGTCCTTGGTGCTCTTCGTGATGGCTGTTGCTGTCACTTCGCCAGGAACTCCTCGAACGCCCCGCCGAGCAGCCTTCGCACGTCGCGGCGGATTTCCGTTTCGCTCGGCCGCCAGCCGGTGTCGAAAAGCTCCGCGTATTTTTCCGTCAGCGCGTCGGCGAGGATTCGCCGGGCCTCGGACCACTTGTAGAGCAGTTGGTCCAGCACGCGGCTGTCGCTGTGCTGGGCGGTGAAGGCCGTGCCGAGCATTTCCAGCCTCATGCGCGTGATTTCCTGGATGATGCTCGTCTGGTTGCAGAACCACCAGCAGCCGAAAATATGCACGTTGCCGAACTTTCGGGCCAGGATGCACAGGTCGTGCTGATTGACCCGCGAGATGAACGTGAAAAGGAATTTCACATCCGGGTACGCCGCGGCCAGGCGGGCGGCGCTTTGCACGTCAGCCACGCCGCCCGCGTCACCGGCCAAACCGAGGGCCGGGTTCACCTGCCGCCTCACGCCGATCATCAACGCCAGCGGCAAACCCAATTCCCGCGCCGCCGGAAGCACGACCTTGTCCAGCACCTCGCATCGCGGGTCTTTGGCGGGGTACTCAAAATCGTCGGCCATCGACGCGGCCATGTAGATTGGTTTGAGCCTCGCCGCCCAGTCCGCAAGAAATTTGCGGGCCCTCGTTTGTGGTGGCCCCGTAAGGGGCTTCTTCAAGAATCGCCTTACGGCGACACTACGAACCGCCGCGGGAAAATTATTAATCACCGAGTCCATTCGCATTGCCGTCTTGAAATATTCCGGCACGGGCAGGCCTTGCCGGAAGTACGACGACTCTTCCGGCGAGAAAATATCGTTGGTCATCACGGCGTAATCGAGCTTCGCCAGCTTCATAATCCGCGGCAGGTACGTCTCGATTTTCTGCCGGCTGAACCACGCGCGAACTTTCGACAGGTCGCGCCCGCGAACGTCCAGCCCCAGCAATTGCAGCGTCCGCAACACTCCGCGCGCAGCCTCGGAAACCGGGCTGCGGCGCACGAACAAATGCTCCCAAACCAGGTCCGCCTGCGCGGACTTTGGCAGGCCCCAAAACTCCTGCGGCTTCAGGTCCGGCGGCGCCACCATGAACAATTCCGCCACCAGGTAGTGATAGGTCAGCAGTTCGTCGATGCCCCAGAGCAGCAATTTTCCGTGGGCAGGCGGAAACAGGTGCGTGTGGATGTCGCCGGCCGTCACGTCCGCGCAGGCCCGGCGAACCGCGGAAACCAATTCCCGTTGAGTTCCAATCGTTTTCATTCCGCCTCGACAAGGCTTCGCCGCCTCAGGGGCGCCAGGCCTCGATTGTAAGGCTTCTGGGCCGTAACCACGCGGCGCACGAACTGCCGGAACTTGTCCGCCGCCTGGCCCCAGTCCGTGCAGGCGTCCATTTTCTCCAAGGCCTTGGCCGGGGTCAGGCCGCTACGATACGTCAGGGCGAAGGCCTCCTTGATCTGGCGGCGATCTTCCTCGCTGATCTGCGGCGAGCGCCGCAGACCGACGGAATTCAGGCCGATCACCCGGCTGACGCCCGCCATCAGGCAATAGGGCGGCACGTGCATGGCCGTGGCGCAATTGCCCTGGCTCATCACCATCGTGCCGACCCAGGTGAACTGATGCACCGCGACGTGGGCCGAGAGAATCGCCTTGGCGCCCAGCGTGGAATGCCCGGCCAAGGCCGAACCGTTGACCAAAATGGCCTCGTCCTCGACGGTCGCGTTGTGCCCTGCGTGCGAGCCAACCATCCAGTAGGTTTTGTTGCCCACGACGGTGGCGTTGCCCTGGCCGGTGGCGCGGCTGATCGTCACGTGCTCGCGAAATACGTTTCCATCGCCGATGCGAAGGTAGCTGACGGTGCTGGGGTCGAACTTCAGATCCTGCGGCTCGCCGCCCAGCACGGCGAAGGCGTCCACGATGTTCTTGGCGCCCAGCGTCGTGTAGCGCCGCACGATCACATTCTCTCTCAGTACGGTGCCCGGGCCGATCTTCACGTCGGCCTCCACAACGCTGCCCGGGCCGATCTCAACGTCGTCGGCCAACTCCGCCCGCTTATCCACGATAGCCGTGGGATGAATCTTCGTCATGGCGAGTCTCCTGTCTGTGTGATGATGGGCGGTATTGTATCGCCCCGGCGGCGCCTTTACCAGCGACGGGGTTCGTTGTGACGCGGGCGTCTCGCCCGCGTGTGGCGAGGGCATCTTGCCCGCGTGTCCCGTGGGCGTCTCGCCCGCGTCTTGTTTCTTTTGTGTAGGCCATGAAGGAGAAAAAGGTCGGAGAAAGCGAAGACGCGGACAGGATGTCCGCGACACACGCGGGCGGGACGCCCGCGTCACATCGGAGTTACTCTGTTCAATCGTGGCGAATAAGGTTATAATTGCGTGTTCCTGTAACGCCGGCCGGACATTTGTGCCGCGGCCGGCTCGAGTGCTTTTATGGTCGTGGATCAACATACGACTCTGGACCAGCTACTGCATCCGTACGCCCGGATTATCCAACGGGACCTGGAGCAGTACCTGGTGGAAGAGGGCGTTCCTGCCGCCTTGGCCGAGGCGATGCGGTACTGCGTGCTGGGCGGCGGGAAGCGCCTTCGCCCCACGCTGGTGCTGATGGCCTACCGCGCGGTGGCCGGGCGCGACCCCAGCGCTATGGCCCGAAGAGCGGCCGCTGCGGTGGAACTGGCCCACGCTTACAGCCTGGTGCATGACGACCTTCCGGCCATGGATAACGACACGCTGCGCCGCGGCCGCCCGACCGCTCACGTGCAATTCGGCCAGGCCATGGCCATTCTTGCCGGAGACGCCCTGCTGACGCGGTCCCTGGGTCTGCTGGCCGAATCGTCCGATCCGCTGGCCGCCCGGTTGGCGGCGGAACTGGCGGCGGCGGCCGGCCCCGCCGGAATGATCGCCGGGCAGGTCGCCGACATGGACCTTTGCCCCGTCGGACCGGGCATTGAAGGCATCCAATACATTCACAGCCGCAAGACCGCCGCCATGATCCGATGCAGCGTCCGCATGGGCGCCCTCTGCGCCGGGGCCGACTCGCAACAACTGGCCGACCTGAGCGAATATGGCCTGCAACTGGGCCTGGCCTTCCAACTGGAAGACGACCTGCTGGACGCGACCGCACCGGCATCGGCGATGGGCAAGACCCCCGGCAAGGACGCGGCCAGCGGAAAGCGCACCGCCCTCTCGCAGGTCGGCCTGGAAGCGGCGCAGTCGCTGGCGGCGGAACTGACGCGGCGGGCCGCGGCGGCGCTGGCGCCTCTGGGCGATCGCGGGGCAGAACTGCTGGCGCTGGCGCAGCGACTGACCGGGCGGACCCACTAAAATGACCCATCCATCCCTGCTCGATACGATTACAAACCCGCACCAGTTGCGGCGGCTGACCGAACCGGAGCTGGTCCGCCTGGCCGACGAGCTGCGCGAGCGGATCATCCACGTCGTCTCCCGCAGGGGCGGGCACCTGGCCAGCAACCTGGGCATCCCCGAGTTGACGATCGCGCTGCACTACGTGTTCGATTTCTCGCAGGACAAGCTCCTCTGGGACGTCGGCCACCAGTGCTACGCGCACAAGCTGCTGACCGGGCGGGCCGGACAATTCGAGACCCTGCGGCAGGCCGGCGGCATGAGCGGATTCCCCGCCCCGACGGAAAGCTCCTACGACCTGTTCGCCTGCGGGCACGCGGGCACGGCGATCTCCACGGCGGCGGGGCTGGCCTGGGCCGACCAGGAAAAGAAATCCCGCGTCGTCGCGGTCGTCGGCGACGGAAGCATCGTCAACGGGCTGGCGATGGAGGGCATCAACAACGCGGCCATGCTCCAGCGGCAGTTCCTGGTGGTGCTCAACGACAACTCGATGGCCATCGACCGCACGTCCGGCGCGATGGCGCGGGCGCTGGACCGCATGAGAATGTCGGTCAAGTACACCAACATGAAGCTCTCCGCCGAGCGGTTGGTCAAGAACCTGCCCGATGGACTTCACCGCTCGTTGCGGAACCTTCGCGACGGCCTGCGGACCACGCTGCACGGCGGGCGGATTTTCGAGACCCTGGGCCTGGTGTATTTCGGCCCGGTGGACGGACACAACCTTCGACAGTTGATCGCGATCTTGCAGCGGTTGTCCAAGCTCAACCGCCCCGCGATCCTGCACGTTCACACGGAGAAAGGCCGCGGCTGCCAATACGCCGTCGAAGACCCCTGCCGCTTCCACAGCCCCTCGGCCTACACCGTGCTGGACGGAAAGGCGATCTTCAAACCGACCGCGTCGAGCTGGACGAAAGTTTTCTCCGGCGCGCTGACGGCGATGGCCAGGAAGAACGACAAGGTCGTCGCCATCACCGCGGCCATGCCCGACGGCACAGGCCTGGTCGAGTTCCGCCGCGAGTTCCCCGAGCGGTATATCGACGTGGGCATCAACGAATCGCACGGGGTGGCCATGGCCGGCGGACTGGCCAAGGCCGGCCTCTTGCCGGTCGTCGCGATCTACGCGACCTTCATGCAGCGGGCCACCGACCAGGTGTTCCAGGAGTTGGCCTTGCAGAAGCTCCCGGCGATTCTGTGCATGGACCGCGCGGGCCTCGTCGGCAGCGACGGGGCCGTGCATCACGGGTTCATGGACATCGCCATGCTCCGCCCGATACCGGGGATCACGCTGATGGCCCCCGCCGACGCCGCCGAGATGACGGCCGCAATGGATTTGGCCGCCTCGCTGGAAGGCCCCTCCGCGATTCGCTATCCGCGCGACGAAGTGCCGCCCGCACTGCCGGGCGACTGCCCGCCGTTCGAGTTGGGCAAGGCGCGCACCGTGCGCGAGGGCGCCGACGCCACGCTGCTGTGCTACGGCGTGACGGTCGAGCCCGCCATGGAAGCCGCCGACCTGCTGGCCAAGCAAAACCTCCGCGTCGGAGTGGTCAACGCGCGATTCGCCAAACCGCTGGACGTGGTGACGATCAGCCGCGTGATCGCCTCCGGCAAACCGGTGCTGGTGATCGAGGACCACGCGGTCATCGGCGGGTTCGGCTCGGCCGTGATGGAACTAGCCGCCGCCCGCGGCCTGAACGCCTCCAACGTGCGCCTGCTAGGCCTGCCCGACCGGTTCATCGCCCACGCCACGCGCCAGGAACAATTAACCGAAGTAGGCCTGGACGCCCCCAACATCGTCGCGATGGTCAAAGACATGATCCAGACAGCAAGCGCCAAGCACCAGGCGGCAAAACCGATAAGGAATTTGATTTAGCAGCGAAAACACGGGAGAGCATGGGGATTTATTATGGTAGTATCTATCCGAGGATTGCCCAAATGCCAAGAGCGACTACAGCATTTTCTCGAACGATGCATCCCAAGGTCCATAGTGTCCTGAACGGATTTGCATCCGGATCGCTTCATCGCAACTATAAGGGACTTCGCGTTTAACTCCATAGGTTTCGTAGTATTTCTGTCTTTCAAAACGTATGCATTTGCAATTGGTTACGTCTATAACTTCGTGTGTCGATTTAAGCTCCACCCAAGCGTGAACGACCTGACCATCGCGTGAATTGCGAGAGACGATGCCGTGGACCAAACAACAATCATCCGCTTGCCCGCTGTCGACAAGCGACATTAGATGATCATGAGCCTGCTTGAAACATAGGCCTTTGGCATCCCCAGCATTTATTTGAATAATTGATTCATGATCGTTCATTTCCTATTCCGTGGCTATGCGAAGGTTTTTAATGGAATCAGATAGGCCCCCCGAGGCGATATGAGGATCGGATGGCCAGCGAACACTCAATTCGATGGAGGAAGTTCAATTTTCTCGGATCGCGCAGCCTGAGAGGCAGGCGATTGCATCCATTTTTCATAAGCTGACTGCCATTCTTTCAAATCTAAGGGCTCGATGACAAAGACGGTGGAATTCGCGCCCATTACGTTGGAATAGGTCTTGGTTCCCACAACGAGCCACACCCTGTCCCTTCCCAAAAATGATCCGTCCACAAGCCCATCTGTCGGAACTTTTGAAATCCAAACCCTTAATTCCACAGACCCCCCAAATGCCATTTTTCCAATCATGTTTTTCCCGTCGAGGATCTGCAAGATCTCAATTTTATTAGGGAATATCCCGATATGATTGATTTCCAAGGTTGAGGAAGCTTTATCCATCCTTAACCGACTTGGTTCCGGTGTGTCATGCGTCAGTTCTTCGATCTTTTGTCTCTCTATTTGGACTCCCATCCCAACATTAGCCCCCCTGACCCTCCCGCTCTGCAATTCCTGGATATACTTTTTGCTTTCTTCAATTTTGACACGCCGGGCCCTGAGCGTCTCCTCAAAACTCTTTATCCATTCCGCTGGTATTTCCGATTCTTCGGAAGGTTGGGATGCTGGATTCATTGATTTGCCCGTCTTTTCTAAAACCAGTGCGTGAGCTTCAAGACTTGCCACCTTTGCTTCCAGTTCTTCAATCTTCCTTTGTTGGGTCAGGATTTGATCCCTTAGGACCTTGTTTTCGGCAGAAAGGATTTTCTCATTATTGACCTGAGCATTTCCCACCGTGGGCACCAACGGTCCCAGGACGATGGCAACAATCACCGAAAGGAGTCCTGATTTAGCGGATGAGAAGATGAGACGAGTGGGATGTGTGGAGCGGGTACCGAATCCAGCCCCAAGGTGCGTCTTGCAGCAAAAAGTCGCCGGTTCCATCATCATATTTCTCCAAAATGCGACATGCCACGTGTTTGCCACTTGCTTGAGAACAAGATAATCCCATTCTGGCGAAGCGTCAATGAAGAAAACCTGGTAGAGCGTGCTGTCACGGAATCCGGGGCATTCGGCCACCGCGAGGGTTGCGTGTGTAAGTCGCAGACGATTCGTAAACCTACTCTACTCAGACGTATCCTTTTTGTCTTCGATAAAATCAGCCACGGGTTGCCCATTCCGATGGGGTACCCGTGGAAATCGGCCCGTTCGCTCCTACCCGCCGCGGCGGGTTGAATAATCGTCATCAAAAGAATGCGTCGGGGCTTTGCGATAGATTATTGAACCCCACCGGGGGTACATCGGAAACGGCCACAATCCACGGGTAGCCCGATGACGGGCAACCCGTGGCTGATTTTATTGAAGACGAAGAAGTTAGCAGTGCGCCAATGCGCGCTTCATGCCCTTCATCTCAACGATTTGCTTCCCGTCATGTTCGCTGAACGCAAGGGTCGTTTTTCCGGCGCGCACTTTCTTGACGCGCTTCAGCATGTGGAAGATATCCGTGGCTGACTCGACCAGCACTCGCGCCTGCGCGGTTGTCAATCCGCACTTCAGCATCCTTGCGCCATGATGCTTAGATCGCTGGCTGATAGCCAAAGCGCCAAACCGCTCGGCCTCCCCGACGGCGTCCAGATCGATCAGATTCAATTTTGTATTTTTCTTCGCCATGGCTTCAAAATCGATCTTATTAAACTGATCCGATCAATGAAAGAAAATCTGTCTCTTATTCATCTGTGAAATCTGCGCAATCTGCGGACTACTCCCCGACGGTCAGCGGGGCGGCGGAGGCGCAGGTGATGACCACGTTGTACCAGATGTTTTTCGCGTTGACGTTCCGCCAGAGGAGGCGCTCGAATTCCGAAAGCTGCTCGATGATCGAGGCCAGTTGCGTCAGGTCGAACTTGGCCGCAATGCCTGCGACGGCGGGGCGCTGGTCGGCGTAGACGACTTCCCGCTGCGTGCCGCTGGCGAGGGTGATCGCGTCGCGGTAGGCGGCCGCGATGAGTTCGAGCATCATTCCGGTAGTCTGGCGGACGGCGAGGCTCTTGGACATTTCGGTCTGACCGGTTCGCGTGGACTTGACGAGGCTCTCGGCCAGCGACTCGGTTTGCTTGTGCAGATCCTCGCCCAGGTCGGCGTCGCCGGCGCGGTTCATGGCCGCGATGCGGTCGATCATTCCGGTCTTGACCTCGTACATTCCCCGCGCGCGGAGGCGGGCGGCGCGGCCGACCGAACCGTCGGTGAACGCGGCCCAGAACGCGGCCTCGGCCGGCGGCGTGCCCTGCTCGGCAAGTTTGCGGGCGACGAACTCGCGCGGCAGCAGGCCGAAGCGAACCATGCGGCAGCGGCTGAGCGTGGTGGGCAAAAGCTGCTCCGGCTGCTCGGCCACCAGGATGATCGTGACGCCCGGCGGCGGTTCTTCCAGCGTCTTGAGCAGGGCGTTCTGTGCGGCCGGGCTCATCAACTCGGCCTCCAGCACGACGAACACTTTGCCGCGCCCCCTGGCGGCCCGGCGGGCGGCGGCCTCGATCAGAAAACTGCGGATGACCGGGATGCCCAGTTCCTGCATGACGCGGTCGCGGACGGCGGCGTCCTCGTGGTACGCGGCCAGCTCCTTGTAGATCAGGTGAAAGTCGGGATGCGACCCGCCGGCGAACACCTTGCAGTCCGAGCAGACGCCGCAGGCCTGAAAATCGGGGACTGAGACCGATTTCGTCTGCGAAATCGGTGTCTGTCCCCGATTTTCAGGCCGCTCGCACAGCAACGTCTTGGCCACCGCGATGGCCGTGGTCCGCCGCCCCACTCCCTGCGGCCCGGCGAAAATGTACGCGTGCGGCCGCCGCGCCCCGCCCAGCCCCTCCTCCAGCCGCGCAACGGCAGAGTCCTGCCCGACGATATCCAAGAGCCCAACGTCCGGCAGCCGCTCCTTGGCGGGGGCGCGTTCAGATTGTTCTTCCATCTTGGCCATTTGAACCTGCAATCACCGATGATCTGAAATAATTTGCAGCACGCTGTGCATGGGCAACAGCAACCCCATCCCGATCAGGGCGAGGAAACCCAGAATCGCCAGCAGGAAGCCCAGGTCCAGCCATGCCCTGGCGATTTTGCTATTCAGTTGGAACTTCAAGAATGTGACGATCCCGAAGGCCAGAATCCAGGACAACGCAACGAGCCAGAGCCGCCAGCCTGTCACCATGAGGATCAGGGCAGTCATCGCCGGCAAATGCCCGTGCACCTGCTCGAATATCCGCATGAATCGCGGCACCACGAAGAAATGCGTACCCAATATCCCGACGACCATGACGCCCTCAAGGATGATCAGGAAAGTCCGCCAGGCCCCCAGCGGAGGCCTGGAAGCATCGGCGGCCGGCGGCAACGGGGGTATCGCGGTTGTCATGGTTTCCTCGATTCGTTGCTTATGGAAGCGACCCAGTCCGAAAGTTTTTCTCGCAGGCGCGACTGCACCTGCTCCACCGGGCCGGCGGCGTCGATGACGGCGAACTTGTCCGGTTGCGCCTTGGCCTGGGCCAGGAACTTCTCGCGGACGCGCTGGTGGAAGCGGTCGCCCTTGGATTCCATGCGGTCCAACGCCGGGGGGACATGCCCGCGCGGACTTGGGCATGGCACCCCTGCACTGGGACTTGGGCATGGCACCCGCTGGGCCGCGCGACGCAGGCCTTCGTCGTGGCCGAGGTCCAGTATCACCGTCAGGTCCGGCCAGACGCCGCCGACGGCAACTTCCGCCACGCGGCGGATCGCCTCGATGTCCGCCCCGCCGGCGCCCTGGTAGGCGATGGTCGAGGACACGAACCGGTCGCACAGCACGCACGCGCCGCGCTCCAGGGCCGGGCGGATCACCTCGGCCACCAGTTGCGCCCGGCTGGCCATGTACAGCATCGTCTCGCAGGCGACGGCCATCTCCGCGTGGGCGTTGTCCAGCAGGATCGCGCGGATTCGGTCGCCCACGGCCGTGCCGCCCGGGTCGCGACTCTGCGCGACCGCCAGCCCCTGCTCGCGCAGGAACTCGGCCAGCATCGCGATCTGCGTGCTCTTGCCCGCCCCGTCAGGCCCGTCGATCACGAGGAACCTGCCGCCAAGATTTTTCCATGAAGTTTCGCTCATGCGTCACCGCGGTCAAGTATCCGCGAACGACACAAAAACAACAACGGAAATCACCAAGAGCACGAAGACCACCAAGAGCACCAAGAGAAACAGATAGAAAGACTGGGCGAAAAACGGACCGGACTGAGAAACCACCTGAGTTCGTTCTTTGGTTCTTCGAGCATCTGAGCCATTCTGTGCTTTTCTTGGTGCTCTTGGTGTTCTTGGTGCTCTTGGTGATTATCTTCGTCGTTTCCGTGTCGTTCGCAGTGCCTGATTGACCTTGCAAACGACATAGATAATGTATAGAAACTTGCTTTCATCGCTAACCAAAGGAGCGACCACATGGCCATTAAAGTTGCGTTCATCGGCGCGGGCAGCGTTGGGTTTTGCTGCGGACTTTTCCGCGACATCCTGGCGGTCCCGGAATTCGCGGACACGCATTTCGCCTTCACGGACATCAACGCCAAGTACATGGACATGGTCCATCAACTGTGCTCGCGCGACATCGCGTTCAACAACCTGCCCGCCACGGTCACGCAAACGCTCGACCGCCGCCGCGCCGTCGCCGACGCCGACTACGTCATCAATTGCACGCGAATCGGCGGCCTGGAGGCCTTCACGACCGACATCGACGTGCCGCTCCGCTACGGCCTGGACCAGGCCGTCGGCGACACGCTCTGTGCGGGCGGGATCATGTACGGGCAGCGGAACATTCCGCAGGTGCTCGCGTTCTGCAAAGACATCCGCGAGGTCGCCAAGAACGACGTGCTGTTCCTGAACTACTCCAACCCCAACGCCATGAACACCTGGGCGGCCATCCAGCACGGCCGCGTCAACACGGTCGGGCTCTGCCACGGCGTCATGGGCGGACACTCCCAAATCACCGAGGTCATCGAGTTCCTGGTCAACAAAGGCAAGACGCCCGGCTCGGCCGGCTACCGCAAGGTATCCAAGAAAGAAGTGGACATCATCTGCGCCGGCATCAACCACCAGACGTGGTACATCCAGGTGCTTTTCGACGGCAAGGACTGGACCGGCCGTATGCTCGAAGGTTTCCAGAAACATCCGACCATGCGGTACGGCGAGCGGGTCCGCATCGACATGCTCAAGCGGTTCGGATACTACTCCACCGAGTCCAACAGCCACCTGTCGGAGTACATTCCCTGGTACCGCAAGCGGCCGGGCGAGCTGAAAAACTGGGTGCTGGGCGGCGGCGAAGTCGGCGACACCGGCAGCTACCTGCTGGGCTGCATCGCCGGGCGAAACGGATTCGTGCGGGAGTTCAACCAGATCCTCAAGTCGCCGCCGCGCAAAATCACCGCCGAGGGCCGCGGCATCGAGCATGGCAGCTACATCCTCGAAGGCCTGGAGACGGGCCGCCTGTATCGCGGCCACTTCAACGTGCAGAACAACGGGTGCATCACCAACCTGCCCGACGATTGCGTCGTCGAGGTGCCCGGATACGTGGACCACAACGGCATCAACATTCCGCGCGTGGGCGACCTGCCCCTGGGCGCGGCGGCCGTGTGCAACGCGTCCATTTCCGTACAGCGGCTCTCGGTACAAGCCGCCCTGACCGGCGACGTGACGCTGCTCAAACAGGCCATGATGATGGACCCGCTCACGGGCGCCGTGCTGAGCCCGCCGGAACTGTCGCAGATGACCGACGAAATGCTGATCGTCCAGCAGCAGTGGCTGCCCAACTACAAAAAGGCCATCCCCGCCGCGGCGGCCCGGTTCAAGAGCGAACCGCGGCTGGGAACCAAGACCCACGCGTTCAGCCGCCTGGTGAAATTCATCCAGCACGTCGAGAACATCCGCGATTGGCAGGTCGTGGGCCCGTTCCCCAGCCCCAAGCCCGGCGCCGTCACGCTGGACATGCCCACGCCGGTCGAAAAAGCCTTCGCTAAACTCGGCGCCGGCCGCGTGGACCTGAAGGCCCAGTACGGAAATCGGGGACAGACACCGATTTCGTCTGCGAAATCGGTGTCTGTCCCCGATTTCCTCACCTGGAAGCCCGTCCACACCGTCGGCGGCCTGGTCGATCTGGACAAGTACGTCGGCCGCGCCGAATGGGCGTGCGCCTACGGCTACACCGAGATTCACTCGTCCAAGGCCCAGAGCGTGTTCTTCGGTTTCGGCAGCGACGACGGAATCAAGGTCTGGCTCAACGGCAAGGTCGTGCATGTGAACGAAGTTCAGCGCGGCTGCGCGGGAGTCGCCGACACCGTGGAACTCAAACTGCAAAAAGGCGCCAACCGGCTGCTGGTCAAGATCGACAATTACATTTCCGGCTGGAGTTTCATGGGCGGGTTCGAGAGAACCAGCGGCGTTGTTGCGGGCTAAAGACTTTAAGAAAAGGCGAACCGACGAACATTCGATTGTCGAACGGCGAATGCAGAAGTGCAGAGTTGG